>JBGPAV010000020.1:0-10519 GCA_041480925.1 Bathyarchaeia archaeon
CAGATTTCATTATTATGGTGGATAAGACAAGCCACATGTTCATCACGGGTCCTGACGTGGTCAATACTGTTCTAGGACAAGAGGTTTCGTTCGAAGAGCTGGGCGGAGCCATGATCCACAACCAAACAAGCGGCGTCTGCCACTTCATCGCAAAAGATGAACAGCATTGTATACAGTTGATCAAGAAACTGCTCAGTTATTTGCCATCCAACTATCTTGAAGACCCGCCAACCGTGGAGCCTACAGACGACCCGAATCGTGTTGATTCTGCTATTGTCCATGTGCTTCCGGATGATCCAGACAAGCCGTATGATGTGAAAGAAGTCATACTCCGCGTAGTTGACAATGGCGAGTTTTTCGAGGTTCAGTCGCTTTGGGCGCAGAACATCGTGGTGGGTTTTGCACGTTTAAACGGCAAAGTTGTAGGCATGGTTGCGAACCAGCCTGCACACTATGCAGGAGCATTGGATATCAACAGCAGTATGAAGGCAGGCCGCTTCGTTCGCTTCTGCGACTGCTTCAACATCCCGATAATAACCTTCGTAGATGTTCCAGGCTTTCTGCCCGGCATCGAACAGGAACATGGCGGAATAATAAAACACGGCTCCAAACTCCTCTATGCGTATTGCGAGGCAACGGTGCCAAAAATCACGGTAATCCTCAGAAAAGACTACGGCGGCGCATATGACGTCATGGGATCAAAGCATTCAGGCGCAGACATAAACTACGCGTGGCCGACAGCAGAAATCGCAGTCATGGGACCACATGGAGCAATAAACATCATATCCCGAAAAGAAATCAGTGAAGCCAAAGACCCAAAGCAGAAGCACATGGAACTCGTCGCTGAATACAGACAGAAATTCGCTTCACCCTACATAGCCGCACAAAAAGGCTACATAGACGAAGTCATAGACCCAGCACAGACAAGACCAAAACTCATCAGCGCCCTAGAAAGCCTAACCACAAAACGAGAACAAAGACCCACAAGAAAACACTCCAACCTGCCACTATAGAAAGGAACTTTGATTGGGGTTTTGGCAGTTTTTGAAAGCAGAAAAGAAGATTGGTCAAGAAACTGAAACATAAATAGGGAGTGCTTTATGCACTTTTTCTTAGAACAGCTATAATAATACTGGCAAGTTTTATCAATAAGACGCTTCGATCGAAGCTTGGTTGGAGAAATGGCAATGAATGATGTGATCAAAAACCTACAGAAAAATGTATTGAGAAACGTTTACTTCTATTTAGTTGCGTTTTTTCTCGTTTTCATATCGGTAAACGCTTTGCTGGTTTTCAAACTCAATCTCTTATCGTTGCCCATAATATTCTCGCTAATAGTAATGTTCATGGGACAAGTGTTTATATTTACCCCTTTTAGTTGCGCTTACCCTCTTTATGTGTTCTCTTTTCTTTCCACAATAGCAATCTCCATGCTAATTTGGATAGCTCGGCACACACCTTATGAGATAGTTTATTTGACAAGTTACGGTATTGTCGTCGCTTTAATGATTGCGTCTTCTTTTATAGTCCACTGGTTAACTAGGAAAAAGATTGTGATTATTCCGATGGTTCCAATGTTCTCCGTCTTTTTCTTCGGCTTGTCAATAGTTCTGAGCTCTTCTCAGACAGTATCAAGCACGACCTTTGACGGTCTATTCCTATTGACACTTGTTCTTTTCACTATAACGTCAACTTTAGGGTTGAATATAGCGTATAGGACAATGGTCTTGAAAAGAGACGTAGGAATTGGAGACCGAAACAAATATCTACGAAAAACCAAAGATGACCTAATTGAATATGCTGATGATGATGCTCACGCTGACATTGACTTGCTGATATACTACTTTAGTTCTTCTCTTGATTCTTTCGTTTACGGAGATTTCGATAGGAGTTTTATGGATGCTTACAAGATAGTCTTCGACTCACGAGGAACAGCGTTCAAGACTATCTATACTCTTCCAGAAAACAAAGAACGAAGAAAGCACTTTACAAACATTAGGAATAATCTGTCGCATGCACGTATTACAGAAAAGAATAAAGATATTCAAAAACTGAAAGAGCTTAGGAAGGAGCTTTTCAGCGAAACTTTAGATCTCTTGAAAATAATTCGGTATGAATTCATTGATGCGGTACTGAAGAAAGAGTAGTTTGACCATTCAGCAAAAAACTGCTTCTGCAGGTTTTTATATCATGTGAAATCATTTTCGGTTTGACTGTATTTCCTTTTATCGGAGAGTGACGGGAAAAATCGGTTTATTTGCACTCTCCATATAAGGAAATCACTTAGATCGTTGTGTGGCGAATTGTCTTCGAATCTTTTATGAGCAAACACTGATTACCTTATTTCTGTGGTGTTGCATGGCAACCAAGCACAGATTAACTCGTGATGCGATAATTCGTGTCCTTGTTGATGCTTTGGAATCGCTCAATTATGTTCACGCCTTTTATGAAGGTGGGGCGGCAGCCTTTAAGCGAGTAGACGATTGGTCTGACGTTGACGCTTATGTGGTCGTGGATAATGATAGAGTTAATGATGCTTTCTTGGCGGTTGAGAAGGTTTTGGAGTCGTTGTCTCCGATTAAGCAGAAGTATGATGTGCCTCAGAGTGGTTGGCTGGGTATCTTTCAAGCTTTCTATAAACTGGAGAAGGCAAGTGATTTTCTGATTATTGATCTTGCCGTTCTTCAATTGAGTTGTCCGGACAAGTTGCTGGAACCGGAGATACACGGCAACAACGTATTCTACTTCAACAAGAACAATGTGGTTAAAACGCCACGTCTGGACAAGAAGGCTTTTGCTGAGAAATTGCAGGCAAGGCTTGAGAGATTGCAGGCTAGGTTTGACATGTTTAATGGTTTCGTACAGAAGGAGATCAACCGAGGCAACTCTCTCGAAGCCATAGACCTCTACCACAACCTTATCCTTGGAATGCTGGTTGAAGCGTTGCGGATCAAACACAACCCTGTGCACTATGACTTCAAGATGCGGTACGTGCATTACGAGCTTCCGCCTGAAGTTGTTGAAATACTTGTGAATCTCCACTTTGTCAAGAATATGGAGGATCTGCAGGAGAAATATCGCGAAGCAAAAGCGTGGTTCCTTAAGACGATGTCTGAAATTGATGGTAGACAAATCGTGAATCTAATCTGAACTACCTGATTCAGTGAACAAAAAAAGAATTCTTTTTTTGCCAGAGCTAAAACCTTATAGGCTGTTCCTTTCTTGAGCATTTCATAAGAGGAATTGTCAATGAACAAGAGCGAAATCAAAACTGAAGAAGACATCCGACGGTTCTTGTCTAATGAAGCAACCGAGTTCCAGAAAGCCGTCTACGTTGCAACGTTCAAAATTCCACATGGAAAAGTCAGCACATACAAACGTATAGCAGAAAAAATCGGCAAACCACGTGCCTATCGAGCTGTCGCCCACGCGTTGCATGTCAATCCGCTTTGTCCTATAGTCCCATGCCATCGTGTGGTTAGATCGGACGGGAGATTTGGTGGAGAGAAAAACGGAGCCGCTGGAAGAAGAAAGCTCGTAGAGAAAGAAGGAATACTCGTCGAAGACAGCAAGGTCAAGATGAACGGCAAGATACTCTTCTAACTTGACCTGTCTCTTGTTGATTGCAGCAAGATGACTGCGAAAGCCTAAAAGGAGATTAATGCAGCCTACTTTATCATCCCATTCATGGAGTAGAGGTTGCCTTAGAATGCCTGTTCGATTAACTGACACAACTTTTCGAGATGCACATCAGAGTCTTATGGCTACGCGCATGAGCACCGATACAATGCTCAAGATAGCCGAAAAAATGGATCAAGTAGGTTTCTTCTCACTGGAAGCATGGGGCGGAGCCACCTTCGACGTGGCTATTCGCTATCTGGCTGAAGACCCTTGGGAGCGCATACGCCAGCTCAAGAAGCGCGTTAGGAAGACGCCTTTGCAGATGCTTCTGCGCGGACAGAATGTTGTCGGTTACCGCAACTATCCAGACGACGTGCTCACCAAGTTCATAGAGAAGGCAGCGGAAAACGGCATAGACATATTCCGCATCTTCGACGCGTTGAACGACATACGAAATATGGAAGTCGCCATCAAAACCGTCAAGAGAATGGGCAAACATGCTCAGGGAACGATCAGCTACACGATCAGCCCAGTACACACCGTAGACCATTTCGTCGAGTTCGCGAAAGAACTGGCGGCAAAAGACTGTGACAGCATCTGCATCAAGGACATGGCTGGCATGCTGGCACCCGAACCAGCCTACGAACTCATAACAGCATTGAAGAAAAAAGTAGGTCTACCCGTTCACCTGCACAGCCACAGCACAAGCGGCATGGTAATGATGACCTACTTCCGCTCATGCGAAGCAGGCATAGACATACTTGACACTGCTTTCTCGCCACTTGCAGGCGGCACAAGCCAGCCACCAGTCGAACCCATCGTCTACGCCCTCAAAGGAACACCATATGACACAGGCTTGAACTTGGAACTGCTCAGCGAAATCGCCCAATACTTCCGCGAACTACGCGAAAAATACTACGACCCCATGAAACTTATTGATCCGAAAGCCGAGCGGGTAGACGCCTCAATAATCATCCACCAAATCCCAGGCGGAATGTTCAGCAACCTTCTTTCACAATTACGGGAGCAGAAAGCAGAACACCGCTTGCACGAGGTTCTCGAAGAAGTCCCCAAAGTGAGAAAAGAACTCGGCTATCCGCCACTGGTGACGCCGACAAGCCAGTTAGTCGGCATTCAAGCGGTTATGAACGTGATTTCAGGCAAACGCTACAGCATCGTGCCCAAGGAAATCAAAGACTACGTTAAAGGGCTGTACGGAAAATCACCCGCGCCAATTGATCCAAAGATAAAGAAGAAAATCATAGGCGACGAGCAACCTATAACAGGACGTCCAGCCGATCTACTGGAACCAGCGCTCAACAAGATACCCGAAGACGTGAAGCCTTACATCGAAACCGAAGAAGATAAAATCACCTATGCGCTCTTTCCGCAGATAGCTTTAGACTTTTTTAAAAAACGGAAAGCAAAACGCGAAGACCCAAAGAGCGGAATCCTACCTGAAAAGCTTGCAGAGCTTGAAGAAACAGCGGCTATAGCTGCCGCACTAATCACATATATGGCAAGCTCAAACGGAGCCAGAGCCCTCACGATAACAACGCATAAAACGAAAGGCACACTATCGCCTTGGGTGCTTACTGGCCGACAGAGCATAGTTGAAAGAGGTGCATAACAGAATGCCCACTTACGAGACGCTCATTGACGGCAAACCGATGAGAATAGAACTTATCAAAACAAGCGAAAACGTCTTCACAGCCAAGACAGACGGCAAAATCCACACTGTACAGCTACCATCAGACAAGCCTAATCTGGAGAAGGGTTTTGCACTCAAGATCGGCAACAAAACCTACCGCATAGAACTAGCCAAAAAGGAGCCGGACAAGCCGTTTTCAATAAAGGTTGAAGAAGTCACCTTCAAAGCCGAAGTTAAAACGCCCATGGCAAAAGCATCAGTAACAGTTTTCGCGCCCACAACCACTGCAACAACAGTGAGGAAAGGAATCACAAAGAACCAGGCGGTAGAAGGCGCTGTGACCGCGCCTATGACGGGTAAGATAATGTCTGTCAAAGTTAAGAAGGGTGATCCAGTAAAGCAGGGTCAAGCTCTCTGTGTTATCGAGGCTATGAAGATGGAGAACGAGATAGTGGCGCCGAAGGCTGGGACAGTGCAGGACGTGAACGTTTCCGAAGGCTCGGCTGTTAACGAAGGCGACGCGCTCTTCATAATCGCTTAGAAGATTGAGGAAGGCTTGTACTCGCCGAATACGTCGCGGAGCGTGCCGCAGATTTCGCCTAGTGTAGCGTATTCTTTTACCGCTTGAAGCACGAAGGGCATCAGATTTATTTTTTCGTCTTCTGCAGTTTTTCGTAACTTGTCTAATGCTTCGCCTACTTTGGTCTTGTTTCTTTCACGCTTCAGTTGTGCCAGTCTTTCCACAAGCTTCTTCTCGATAGCTGGATCAACCCGCAAGAGCTTGATTGGAGCGTCTTCCTCAACCTTGAAGTCGTTCACGCCGACGATGGTTCGCTTCTTTGCTTCGACCTCTTTCTGATAGCGGTAAGCGCTCTCTGTTATCTCTCTTTGCATGAATCCTTTTTCGATAGCAGCAACTGCTCCACCCATTTTGTCGATTTGTTCAATGTACTTCAAGGCTTTTTCTTCAATCTCGCTGGTCAAATATTCAATGTAGTAGGCTCCGCCAAGCGGGTCCACTGTGTCTACTGTGCCGCTCTCATGGGCTATGAGTTGCTGGGTTCTGAGGGCAACAGTCACGGCTTGTTCACTTGGCAGGGCATAGGCTTCATCAAACGAGTTAGTATGCAATGATTGTGTTCCGCCTAAAACAGCCGCTAGAGCCTGCAATGCTACGCGGACTATGTTATTGTAGGGTTGCTGGGCTGTGAGCGACACTCCTGAGGTCTGGGTGTGGAAACGTAGCATCCAGCTGTTTGGGTTTTTGGCTCCAAAGCGTTCATGCATTATTCTAGCCCAGAGTCTTCGAGCAGCGCGGAACTTGGCGATTTCTTCTAGGAAGTTGTTGTGCGAAGCGAAGAAGAAGCTAAGTCTGCCTGCAAACTTGTCTAAGTCTAGGCCTTTGTCTGCGGCTGCTTGAACGTAGGCTATCGCGTTGGCGAATGTGAAAGCAACTTCTTGGACAGCTGTGGAGCCAGCTTCGCGGATGTGGTAGCCGCTGATGCTTATGGTGTTCCAGCTTGGCATGTGCTGGCTACAGTACTTAAAGATGTCTGTGATCATACGCATAGAAGGTTTAGGTGGAAAAATGTACATGCCACGCGCGACGTATTCTTTGAGAACGTCATTCTGAACCGTTCCGCCTAGTTTGGCTTCAGCCACGCCCTGTTTCTGTCCGACGGCCACGTACATGGCTAATAACACGTTTGCTGGAGCGTTAATGGTCATCGAAGTTGTGACCTTGTCCAGCGGTATTCCATCGAAAAGTATCGCCATATCTTTCAGTGAGCTGGCGCTAACGCCGACTTTGCCCACTTCGCCTGCAGCCATAGGATCGTCGCAGTCGTAGCCCACTTGGGTTGGGAAGTCGAAAGCAACGCTTAGACCTGTCTGACCATGTTCCAAGAGGTATTTGAAGCGCTGGTTCGTCTGTTCAGCTGTGCCGAAACCAGCATACTGACGCATGGTCCAAAGTCGTGCACGGTACATGGTTGGATAGACGCCGCGCGTGAACGGGTACTCGCCTGAAAATCCCAAGTCGTGCAGAAAATCAAGATTCGAAATGTCTGTAGGTGTGTAAGTTCTTTCCACCGGAATGTCTGAACTTGTGTGGAACTCTCCTCTTTCTGGGAGCTTGGCGTAACTTTTTAGAACAGTTTCTTTTTCCCATTTTTCTTTGCGCTCTCTGATTTCTTTAAGGTTCAATGATTGGCACCCTTGTACTAGATTGTTTGAGGAAAATAAAAAACATTATTGCCGCTGTAATCATCGTCTCACTGTAGAGACCAAAGAAACTCGTTCGAGAGGCAGGCAGACAAACGCATGCAAACAGATAATAGCCGCACGATTAAAGCCAACTAGTGAGGCTAAGTGCTTAGTATGAAGGTCAAGGTCGAATATCTCGGCCACATCAAAAACATAACTCATAATAAACGAGAAGAGGAGCTCGAAACAAAAGATGGCTCCACAGTAGCCGACATGTTGAGCGTACTCACTAAACATTATGGTGAACCGTTCAAAAAGGCCATCTATGAACCTAAAGCCTCTGATGTGAAACCCAACTACATCATAACCGTGAATGGCTATTTGCTCAATCAATTGAAAGGTTTGGAAACCAAGCTAAAGAACGGTGACCACGTGATAATATTGCCTATAGTGAGTGGCGGCTAGTACTCTTCTTTCTTGTCTATCAGACCGTCTCTTCTAGCCTTGTACATGGCGATTCTGAAGACTCCGAATCCAACGATTATAGTTGCGATCATGGTCAGAACCAGATACAGCAGATCCATCTCCACAACTGAAGGAGATTGATGCAAAAATGCGTACCTCATAATTCTGAGAAAATACGTGATAGGCAAAGCGCTTGAAATAGTCTGTCCCCATTGCGGCAGGATTTCTGGGAGGAACACGACTCCGCCAAACAGGTAGAGAATGCCTGAAACGTACTCCGTGAGCATGAACTGAACCTTGGATGTCATGATGTTTATTCCGCACAGAACGTAGCCCATTGCGATGAAGCAGACGATTCCGAGTACTAGGTTTAGCAGTAGCAGGCCGAAGTCTATTCCTAGCCAGTTTATCGGAATTTGCACGT
Source organism: Bathyarchaeia archaeon (assembly GCA_041480925.1). Lineage (GTDB taxonomy): Archaea > Thermoproteota > Bathyarchaeia > Bathyarchaeales > Bathycorpusculaceae > JBGPAV01. The sequence continues at coordinate 8,367 of JBGPAV010000020.1, forward strand.
TCATCAAGCCCTGAAAGACCGCCACACCAAATCCTAGAGTGAGCAGCAAAGACACGGTGGCGTTCATGACACCGTTCAAGGCTCTGCCCAAAATGTACCAGGACAGCGAGCCGGGCGCCAAGTAAATGTGCTTCATGACCTCGTAATGCGCTCTGTCGTCGTGAATCAGCATGCTCATGGTCATCATAATCTGTGACACGTAGATGAAGAAGCTGTTACCGATGAACATGAACGCAAAATACTCAGGACTCAACTGCCCACCAGACGCCGTGCTTCCAATGATGAAGATGAAACCCACGATGAGCAGTCCGGCAAGAGGGCGAATCAAGTAGTATATCGAGAACACGAACGGGTCAGCCCAGTTAGTTTCAACCTTCCAGCCCACCCAGATCGCTTGTTTCACCGTCCTCAAAACCGTGTTCATTGCCATCGGAGCGTCAACCTCCCCTCCTTTTTGCCCAAATTCTCCATGTAATCCAAGGCAAACTTGGCTAATGGCAACAGAATGATTATGAAGACAGTGAGTGCTACTAAATCTATCCAGACATCGCTGAATCCTTTGCCCAGAATAACGATTTGCCTGATGCCGTCTAAACCGAACGTCAGTGGTATCAATGATGCGACAAGCTGAACCATGTCCGGCATGAGACTTTTCGGAAAATAGGACCCTGACAGGAAATGCACCGGCTCCTGAAGAAGGTTAGCCGTATGCCACGCTTCTCTTCCATACATTAGGAACAGCGAGGCGAACAGCATGCCCAACGCGTACAACGCCGTTATCGTCAAGAAGAACATGAGAAGCGCCGTGAAAGGCTCATTGATGACCAGCGGAACTTGGAAAACCAAGATTCCAGCGACCATTATCGCTGTAGCCCGAAGAGTGGTGTTCACTATTCCGCCCAGAGCCATTCCCAGCAGAATGGCCATTCTCGAAATTGGCGTCACAAAATAGATCTCTAGATTTCCTGTTTCTTTCTCCCAGTAAAACTGGGCAGACATGTTCCACAGCACGTTTGACCAGAAAGCAATCATTGTTCCGCCTATAATAACGAAGCCTGTAAACTCTGGAGGAGCCTCCAGCGTCTTGTACATGTAGATGTAGGCGCTCAGCGTCAGAATGGGAATTATCATTTCGGCTATGAGCCATTGTGGTTCTCGGTTGCCGCCTTTCACTCTGACCCAAAGCCTAGCGTACGCTGCCCTCAAATTATGGATCAGCTGCTCACGCACTCGTTGCACCTGCATCTTCTTCCAAACCGCGGCCCACAAGACTTATGTAAACGTCTTCCAGTGTCGGCTCAGCCTTGCTCTCGGACAGTATCTTGAGCTTCTGTTCCTGCAATTTTGAAGTGATTTTCGAAAATACTTTCTCGTCCCGAACCACCACCTTCAGAGTCGTCGTGTCTGTCTGGATGCTTCGGGTTTGAGAGTAACCTACCACGCCCTCAAGCTTATCCATGAAGCCGAAATCTGCTTGCACTGAGGAGACTTCAACTTTCATGATCACGTTTTCTTTCAAGTCTTCCTTGAGCTTCAGTGGGCTGTCACATGCCAGAATTTTTCCACGGTCGATTATGGCTACTCGATCACACATTTCATCTGCTTCAGCCATATAATGCGTGGTCAGCAGAACGGTGCCCTTCATCTCCCTCTTGGCCCAGTCCACGATGTAGCCTCTCAGCTTCTTCGACGTGAGTACATCCAAGCCTAGAGTGGGCTCGTCCAGAAACAGGATTTTGGGGTTGTTTAGCAGTCCTCGGGCAAAATTCAGTCTCTGCTTGTACCCGGTTGACAGCTTGGACATGCGCGTATTCGCGTATTCCCCAATATCCAGGTCGTTCATCAACCTTTTGATTTCTTCTTTGGCTGTTGAAGAAGATAGGCCGTAAAGCTGCGAGAAGAACCAGAGATTCTCTCTCACTGAGAGTATGCCGTAGCCGGGCGTTTCACCGCCTGAAACCAAACTGATTACTCTTCGAACCTTGTTTGGCTCTTTGGCCACGTTGAAGTTGCCGACGTATGCTTCACCGCTGGTCGGCAGCAAAAGCGTTGACAGTATCTTTATCAGCGTGGTTTTTCCAGCGCCATTCGGACCTAGGAGGCCGAAGATTTCTCCTTGCTCTATGGAGATTGAAACCTGGTCTAGAGCTTTC
>JBGPAV010000021.1:0-10498 GCA_041480925.1 Bathyarchaeia archaeon
CGTGGCTCCTTCTTGTGGACACAAAGTGGATGCCCAAAACTGATATTATCACCCAAGAACCGGGCAATCTTCATCAAGAATAGGCCGCTGAAAACGTCGCCATACCTTCCAACACCATGAACGTCTCCTGTTCCCTGATAAAACGCTGGAATGATTTCCGGTCTAAAAGCCATGTTCATTCTGCACAAAGGCATGTAGTTGTTGCCCAGAATGTAGCTTTTAGAATCAAAAACGCCCTTATCATGGTAAACGCCTTCCAACGAACCGCAGAAAAGATAGTCAATGGCGTTCAAGTCTGGAACGTCACGCCACAAACCCATGTTCAAAACAGAGCCTTCACACATCTTATCCGTCGTCATGTCAATATGCCCATTTCTCAAAACGTAAGGGTGGCCTCGCCCAAACATTCTAGGATGAGGATTTACCCAGCCGTGAAGAGAATCCATCACCTTCATGCTGTGTTCGTTAAGGTTCTTCCAGTGCCTTCCAAGAAAATCATAATGCTGAATCGGGTAAGTGTCATCGTCCACAAAAACGACCATATCATAATTCCGTGGATAAACGACAAGCAAACTGAAGCCGATAACGTCAGTCGTCTTAGCTGGAACAGTCTCAGAATCAAACCCTCGAAGCTCAAAAAATCGTTTCCGCTCCTCTGCACCATAAAACTCGACATTGAAGCCTTCAAGACTTTTACGAATCAGCTCACGGGTTTCTCCTGTCTCGTCAACCACAACCACATGTGGATTATGCCCGTATTTGCGGAAGTTCTCAGCGTAAGCCTTGAAAGATTCTGTCGATCTTATCGTGCAGAAAACTACACAATCCTTCATCGTCTCAGCAACTCCTTCCCAACTTTTCTAGCAAAAACAGTCAAATCGGATTTTAAACGCTCATCCCACGAATAGTAACCACGAATGATTTTTGAAGCCTTCCCAGCTTCCTTCTGACTCTTCGTTTCCGTGATCTGCCCCTTATGCACTCGGTAACGGAACAAAGGCCTATCAATAAAGCGTACAGGGTAAAACTCTGAAGTCTTCGCAGCCATCAACCAATCCATACTCCAAGGGCAACGCTCATCAAAATCACCCAACCGTGTGAAACACTCGCGCTGGATAATCATGCTTGAAGCGTCAACAAAGTTCCCACGGAGCAAAAGATTCCGGTTAAACTGTTTCGGCTGCTTCGCAAAACCAACCGTCTCTCCATCATCGTTAATGATCCGCCAGCCCGTGTAAACAAAACCAAGATTCGGGTAACGCTCATGAACAGCCATGCAGTCCTCAAACATCGTAGGCTCAAGAACGCAATCACTGTTAAGCTGATGGAAAAACCCGCCCTTCATCGCAAGAATACCCTTGTTCACGGCTTTAACTGGGCCTTGTGGCGGAACGTCTGACAAAACCTTAACCCATGAGTAATCCTTCAAAACCTCAAACGTGCTATCCTTAGAACCACCATCAACAAGAATCACCTCGAAATCGTGGAAAGTTTGAAGATCCAAACTGTCAAGGCACTCTCTCAAATAGCGACCATAATTCAGGTGCGGAATAATGACGCTAAGTTTCACCATTCTTCGTTTTCTCCTTTCTGTTTCTTCAACCTAGCCGGGCAAATAGCCACAAGCGCATCCACATCAAAACCAAAACACGTTAACCCATCCAACTTGCATTTGACCTCGGACCGCGCGCCTTTGACGTTCGTACGAATAGCCTAAAAACGGTAATGTCTTGTTCGGATTCCGATTACAGAATGTTAGTATAATCAAAGATGAAGATGCACAGGCTCTAACAAAGAGGATTTGAACCGGGTTAACGCTTCTCATTCCATAGGCTGACTGGTCTTTTTTTCAGGCCGGAATCCTGAATGCCACTACAACCATGACACTCGTCCAAACGTGTCTTAATTAAATGTCAGCAGTTTATGCGAATCTTAACAGCCAGTATGACGCACACTTCTGGAAAAATAGCAAAGCCGATTACTAGTCAATCTTGGCGGCACAACGTAGGCTTGTCATCTCGGCGTGAGCTTTTCTTAGAAGATCCTCTATTGTTTCTTTTGTTGGTATTGCTGCTGCGATTGACAAGGAACAGGATTCTCTATGGGCAACCTGTAGAAGGGCAATGATGCTCTCGCTTGTTGGATAGGCTATGCTTAAGGACAGGGCAAACGCCTCTGCCTGCGCCGCTCCTATCGTCTGCCTAGTTCCGTCCACGTCGACCTTGAGCTGATCCTGCATTATTACTAAACCATCATCATACACGACGTCCATTACAAGCCCGCTTTCAACAGGTTTTATTCCGAGCTTTGACAAGACGCTTGCAAGTTTTTCATCAATGATCTCGCCTTTTCTGACGACAAGCGTATCTTTTCTTACCCACACACTTCCTGATTCGATTCTTGTGGGCAAACCGACGGCGTTTAGCTGGCTTATTATTGGTCCCGGCGGTTGTGCAGTGTTTCCAGCTGGAACTACTACGTCGAAAGCTGCTATGTCGCCTGATTTGGCGGATGTCTTCACTTTTCCTCTCTCTAGTGCGAGAGCTAGTTTGAATGGGTTCAGATCTGTGAATAAGTAAACGTTTGATCCGGTGATATGTTCTTTAAGTTTTTTCAGGTCAGGCTTGTCTTTGCAGTTCTCAATCGCTAGCTTCATCAGCGTGTTTTTGATGACTCGCATGTAGACTTGGCCGACTAGGTTTTTCTTGAAGGCTTGCAGTTGAGCTGCTCTGACTTTCTGTAGGTTGGCAATTCCAACGATCTTGTGCTGACTTATTAGTTTGGTTATCTCTTCGACCGCATCCATTTTTTGCTGCAAGACTTGCTCAGATGGCATTGCTTATTCCCTCTTACGGCTTGACCCTCACGGGTGCTCCCATGGATGTTTTGATGCTGATGAATCTGATGTTTTTCATGCCCTTTTTGAGCTTGCCTTCTAGCACTCTCAGAACTGTCTGTATGTTCTCGGTAAGTTCTTCTTCTTTCATGTCTTCTGTGCCAATGCGGCACTGAATGATCGGCTGACTACGCGTTCTGACTATGACGGCCTTGCGATGCTTCGTCATCAAAGGAGCAATGTCTATTGATGGAGGAACAGGAATAGGCATTTTTCCGCGTGGACCCAGAATCGGGCCCAAGATCTTGCCCACAAGCTGCATGGAAGGTGCTTCAGCTATGAAGAAGTCATAATTATTAGCTATCTTGCGCAAATCACGTTTCTTGCCTGCCAAGCCTTCCAGTTCGGCCCTTTCAACAACAAGGTCCGCATTAGCCTTTCTTGCTTTCAGAGCCAACTCGCCAGAAGCAATGACACATATCTTATTCTGCTTAGCAGCAGGTGAAAAGGGCAATTCCACGACCTCTTGAATCTTGCCCTCAGCTGACTTCATGTCAACGTCTCTGAGGCGCAGAACCAACTCTACAGATTGGTTGAATTTTCTTTTTTCCGATTTTTCCTTCACTTCTTTGATTGCCGCAAGTATGGTTTTTTGGTCTAAGGGCATTTTAGAGGCCTCGTGCCATTGAGGAATGGAATGCAGTTATAAAAATATTCTCTTATGTTTAACTCTTGCTAAATATGGCGTCATGTTTTCCTTCGTCAATCTCTTTCTGTACTTCGCGTGGGTCTTTGCCTTCAGCCGTGGCTCCCATGCTTACGCATACGCCCAGGATCTCTTTTGCAGCTCCTTTAAGGTCTTTTGCTAAGAGCTCTGGACGTTTCATTTTGGCTATGCGCACGATTTGGTCGATGGTGAGGTTTCCGATTTTTGCTGAATGTGGTGTTCCGGAGCCTTTTTCGACTTTCAGTTCACTCACGATCAGCGCTGATGTCGTTGGTGTTCCAACGGTGACTTCAAAAGCCTTTGTATCGGGGTCAACTATGACTTTGACAGGAACCTTCATTCCTGAATAGTCCTTCGTAAGCTCATTGATCTTGTTTACAATCATCATTACGTTTACGCCTAAAGGACCCAAAGCAGGACCTAATGGTGGACCAGCGTTTGCTTGTCCTCCGCTCACGAGCAGTTCTACAGTTTTCTTTTCTGTCATCTTATTCTTCTCCACTTGGTTCTTCTCTTGATTTTTCAACTAGCTTAACATAGTCCGAGTTTACGGTTATGGGCAACGTGAATGTTGCTTCAAGCAACTCTAGTGTTACTTCGGCTTTGGATTTGTCAATACGGGTTATTTTGGCGCGCATGCCTTTGAACGGCCCGCCTATCACTTCAACTATGTCGTTTACATGTAGTTCTTCAATTATGGATTTTCTGACGACATATCTTTCGATCTCGGAAAAGCTCACGATTCCCGGAATTCTTGAGCGTACATGTTTCACGCCTGCGATGGCTTCTTCAACAAAATGTGGACCGTCAGCTTCTATGAAGACGTATCCTCTCAGTGTTTCGGGTACAAGAATGGCCTTTACCGGAATCTTGGTCATCCCAACCTTTGCGGCTACAAGTCTTGCCACATTCTTCTCTTGTCCAGTTGTTGTTTTTATGGCGAAGACTTTTGCGGCTGGCTCAGGGGTTGTCTCCAAACTCTTTCCCTTCTGGATCTAGCCTGTTTGGCCTGGTTGCAGAACCGCAGATATTAGTTTAATAACAAAGCCTATTATGCCGATTGCGCTTACGCCCAAGAAGCATATTTTTACTGATAGCCAGAGCTCTTCTCTTCCAGGTTTTATGGCGAGCTTCAAGGTTCTTCCGCATTGAGCTAGGAATGATCTTACGCCCATTGTTGGTCGCACACTCAACATTTCATATCGGATATAAACATTGCTGTATCCGTAAGTGTTCAGAGATAAACCCAGGCATTTGTATTAACCTTTCCCCTTCGTTATGGACTAGACTTTCTCGAAGGGTACTTCAAGCTTGTGGAGCGTTTCAACCAAGGAAGACTTGTCTTCACCTTTTATTCCCTTCCAATCCAAGACTACATGATCCACTTTTTCCAATGTTCGTTCGATACACTGCTTGATAATCAAGGCATCGACTTCCGGTATGGCATATTTTGGAATCATATGTCCAAAGGCAATGTTGCTTTCCAATGCTATCTGCGTAAATTTGGCATTGTAGTGAAGACCTCCAATACCAAGCACGATTCGGCCAGTTCTGTTGTCGAATTTTGTGACAGCTTCCATTGTCGCTTGAGCCACGACTTCAGCTGCACGCAAATCGTTCCACTGCATTGATGAACTGCCCAGCTCTACAAACATTGTCGGAACATCAAGTGAGGGCCCATGATGCGTTCCCTCATAGGAAACTTCGTAGTCAAGATCCAGTTCATTTGTCAAAATCTTCATTTTTCTCAGTGCGTTCTGCATGGCACTTGCTGGTGAGAATGAGACTTTTCTCGGGAGTCCGCCTAGTTCTGCTGGTCCAAGGTTTCCAGGTGTGTGCACTGACAGGGTTGGTGTTCCGCTTTCGCTGCTGTGTCTTGAAATGAATACTACGAGCTCAAGGTCGCTGAAAAAGTCAGGTAGATTCTGCGCGTAGACAGATTCTTGATTCAAAGTCACAAGTTTGACCTCTCGGTTATTGATGGCAGTCTTGTGTACTGGATTGTCTTGGTGTCGCTCAGCTGTTTCTTTAAAGCGATAGTTAGCCAAGATTCGGGTTTTGATGTTTAAGCTGGCAACATCCTTGTTTGAGGAGACCAGTAGTATGATTTGGAGTTTGCCCTCCTTTTTAGATGGTTATTAGATAATGATAGATAGAGTCGTGGTGGTAATGAATTTGCTGCTGGCTTCAAAGCGAAAAAAAACATCGTGAAGGGTTCGCATGATGACTCTTGCACATCTGCAGAAAAGCTTTATAATTTAAGAGCAGAGGATTTCTGGAATGGTGAAAACATGCATTTACTTAACTTTAGGGATCTAACGGGTCAACAGCTCACTGAAATGATTGAAAAAGGCATAGATATTAAGCATAGTCCAGAGAAATATCGGGATGCTTTGAGCGGCATGTCCACAGCCTTGATTTTCCAGAAGACATCCACGCGGACGCGTGTCGCATTTGAAGTTGCTATGACAGAACTTGGCGGCCACGCATTGTTCATTGATTGGAGGACGACAAACTTTGCTCTCGCGGATATTTCTGATGAGGTGCAGTATCTTTCAAGGAATGTTGATTGCATCATGGCCAGGCTTATGAAGAATGATGATCTGCAGAAGATGGCTAGGGCTTCACGGGTTCCTGTGATCAATGGTTGCGATGAGAAGTATCATCCAAGCCAAGCCATTGCTGATTTGATAACAGTGAGAGAGAGGAAGGGGAAGCTGAAGGGCGCAAAACTCGTTTACATCGGGATTCATAATAACGTCTGTAACTCACTTGTTGAAGGCTGCACAAAGACGGGCGCCAGGATAACCACTGTGACTCCGATTTTCAACGAACCCACTAGAGATGACGAACTGCTGAAAGAAGCCAAGAAAACAGGATTGTGGGAAACAACTTTAGACGCTAAGACCGCTGTTAAAGATGCGGATTTCGTCTACACGGACACGTGGATTGACATGGAATTCTTCACTGACCAAAAATATGCCGCGGAAAAAGAGAAACGGCTCAAACTCATGATGCCCTACCAGATTAACAGGGAACTGCTGAATGGAAGCGATGCTTATGTGATGCACGATATGCCAATTCACAGGGGATACGAGATCACGACTGATGCTATTGAGAGTTCGAAATCAGTCATATATGAACAGGCTGAAAATAGGCTATATTCGGCAAAAACAATTTATCTGAAGCTACTGGGCAAATACTAGACCCAAAGCTTCTATTTCATTATCATCTTCACAAATTCTTCAGGGTTGAATACTTCTAAATCGTCGTATGTTTGTCCTGTTCCAATGAACAGTATCGGTTTTTGTGTCACGTACGTTACGCTCAAAGCTGAGCCGCCTTTGATGTCCGCGTCCACTTTGGTCAGTATTGTCGCGTCTATTCCAACGCTTTTGTGAAATTCTTCAGCTTGCATGACTGCGTCATTTCCAGTCAACGAGTCCACTGTCAGGATGGTTAGGTCGGGCTTGACGATTCGTTTGATTTTTTCAAGTTCGCTCATGAGGTTTCGGTTTGTCTGCATTCTCCCAGCGGTATCGACTAGAACTACGTTTATTCCGTGTGCTTTAGCGTGGCTTATTGCATCGAAAGCTACGGCTGCTGGGTCCGCTCCATATTTGTGGGTGATCATTTTTACGCCAAGTCTTTTGGCGTGTGTCTCCAGTTGCTCAATAGCCCCTGCTCGGTACGTGTCGCTGCATGCAAGAACAACAGAGTAGCCTTTCTTGGCGAAGAAGCGGGCGGATTTGGCTATTGTGGTGGTTTTTCCTGTGCCGTTTATTCCCACAAAGACTATAATGAACGGTTCGCCTTTCTTGCGTTTCTCTTCAGCAGTCTTCAGCAAGTCGATCTTGTTGTTGGTAAGCATAATTTCAAGAAGTACGTCTCGAAGGTTTTTTTCAACAATCTTTTTTCTGTCTTCAAGGCGTTTAACTTGAACTCCGTTTAGACGTTTTTCCATTTCGTCGCAAACTTTCTCTGCGACAGGAAAAGCAACATCATTTTCGACCAAGCTCATTTTGAAGTCAGAGAGCACAGGTCTTAGGCTTTCAGTCTTAAGCTCAGTTGTGGTGACCTTAGTTACAAGTCCTTTCAGGCCAGACGTGAGCTTTTCAAACATCCGTTGCGGGTTACTCCTCTCGCATCGCGGCAACTAAGGATTCAAATTTGCGTCGGTCATCGTTGATTTTTTCTGCGACTTGAACAAATTGCTGTTGAAGAGCGTTGCGGGACTTCTCAAGGTCCTCCAGTCGCTTCTTGACAATCTCTTTTGTCTCAGGCAAGGATTTTTCAACTGAGACTCCGGCACCTATGCCTACAATTAGTTTATCTGTGCTTGCCAGTTTAACCTTGGCATACGAACTCCCGCCTATCGGAATGAGAAGTTCAGCGTTTTCCTTTTCTTTCTCCAAGCCATCCAGCGTCATTGTCGCGTAGGTAAGATCGGTGATTACGGCGTTAACCATGTTGGCTCTGGATTGCACCGCTTCAGCGGTTTGCTCAAGCCGACGTAGTTCAACGCTGAGCTTGCGGAGTTCTTCTTCGCCTTTATTCGCCAATTTTCTCTTCACCAGTCACCATTTTCCTCAGTATTGGATTGACTATTTCTTCAGGCGGAATCTCTTCAACGTTGGCAATCTTGATATGAAACCGTTTTACTCTGTGTCTGCTGCCTAACTCGGCATAAACTTTCTCGACTGCATGTTCAGCTTTTTCGGCGACAATTTCTTGCTTGAAAGGAGTTTTCAAGTTAGGCTTTTTGATTTCGCCTGTCACTCTGAAGATTTTCAACTTCTTCGGTCTCCTTCACCACATCCAGTGCGTTCCCAATTATAAACATCTCGGGTCCAGTTGTCATAGAACCGGCAACAGCTGTGTAGCGGTTGCATATCAATCCTGTTCCAGCGTATGGCGCTCCACAGTTGATTGTGCCCACGTCAACAGGAACCTTCAGCACTTCTTCCAATATCTTGCGTTCGTCATCCCTCAGCAGAGGATGAGCCAACACGCCCTTATTTGTTGCAACAGCCAATGACCCAACATATGGCAGTCCAGCGATTTCTCCAGTCATAGCTTCAACGCCTAATGCATCTGAAATTTGCTTGACTTCTGGCTCCTTCAATCTTGGATCGACGATTGCACCATGGTCATTCGCTAGTACCATGTTGCCATACGCTGTCTTCTTTGTCTCCATTATTGTGACGTTTCCTTTGAAAACTGATCTGAGAGTTTCAAGTTCTTCATCTCGAACATAGCTGGGAAGCAACATTCCATTCGAGTTTGCATAGGCTAGTGCTCCAACAAGCACTGAGCCGCCGATCATCGTGTGAACAAGTCTGACTTTGAGCCATTCGGCTAGTTGTTCAGCTTTTTCCTGTGGAATGCTTTTTGGAACAATTACAATACTGTCCGTCGCAAGAGAGTAAACGCCGATGCTTACGCTTCCGCCCAAGCTGGACAGATAAATGGCCAAGGACTACTCTCCCTCAGCCAGATAAACAGTCACGTTATCCTCTTTGTCTTTCGCAACTCTGACACGAATCTTGCGCGGAGGCTTCTCGATGCCACGACTCCAAATCTTCAAATTAACTTCATTATCGATTATGAGTTTGCCAGGTTCCTCTTCCTCTTCTCCTTCAGTTTCCTTGCGGACGCCTATCTTCATGTGTTTGGTGATAAATTTCTTCAATATCCGCATGGCTCTGGGCGCTCTCTTGATAGCAGGCACAATCCATGCTCTACTCAGTGGAACAGTGTAGAACCGCTCTTCAACGATCTCCTCTTCCTCTTCTTTCTTCTTTGCCTTTTCTTCTTTAGCAGGCTTTTCCTCTTCATCAGTGGGAGCCAGCTCTTCTTCCTTAACTTCAGCCTTCTCTTTTTTGGGTTCTTCCTCTTCGGCAAGCTCTTTCATTAACTGTTCAGTTTCTGGTTCTTCAGCAGCTTCAGATGCTTCTTCAGTGGCTTCCTCTGTTTTCTCTTCCTTGATCTTTGTCTCTTTCTGCTCCTTTTCTTCTTTGGCCATTGGTCTTTCCTCTTTAAGATTTCAACTTTCTATGTCGCCAGTTTCTCCTCTTTGGGTGAGTTCTGACTTTTCCACCTGTTTTAGCTATGACCCATGTGGGCACAGCTCTTTTTTCTTTTCCAGCTTTAGCCAATCTGCGTTTCTTTGCTGTTGGCTTGTTTCGAGTCATCTTTTATTTCCTTCTTATTGTTGTTTCTCGCTTACGTGATTGGACTTGCATGAGTATCTGTCTCAGCTGCTCATCAGCCAAGGGTATAGGTATCTTGCCCTGCTGTGCAAGTTGAATAAGCTGAAGCTCCAGTTGTTCAGTGAATTCCGGCTTAATCATCTTCAGATTTGTTAGCCTTTGTCTCGCCTCAGGTGACAGTATGCTTCTTAGCAAGGCTTGTTTCTGCGTTTCAAGTTGTTGCTGCGTCTGGGCTTCTCGCTGTTCATCAGACGCTTGTCGCTGTAGCGCTGAAAGCTTCTTTCGTCGAAGCGCTTCCAGCTCTTCATCAGACACCTTTACTCACCCTGCGCATACTTAGCCAGTTCTGGAAGCTCCTTCGATAACTCTTTGTTGAGTCCGTCAGCAAGTTCCTGCAAGAGCTTTCTGCCTTCTTTGGATACTTTTCTTCCCCGGGTTCCAGATTTCTCAATTAAGCCTGCAACCTCTAGTTGTTGCAGAGTTTTTCGGACAACCGATCCGCCTGACTTTGAGGCGTGTTGTGGTGTGCCTCCTTTTCTTTTTCCTCCCCCATATTCGGATCTTAGTTTCTCGGCGCCGATTGGACCGTGAGCGTGAATCTTCCTAAGTGTGGATGCACATCGCGTGTACCACCAGTCAGGGTTTTGCGGCTGCTTTTCAATGTGTGAACCAGTCTTTGCCACGCTAGCCCATTCTGGTGGGCTTACCGCGTCAACATTGTCC
>JBGPAV010000022.1:0-10419 GCA_041480925.1 Bathyarchaeia archaeon
CATGGGAAATCAAAGAAACCATCAGAAAACTCGTGAAAGAATACAGGGAAACAAACACGCCGATAAAGCTGGAAACAGACAAACTCGTCAAAGCTGGAATCCCAGCATCGCTTGTGGACAGATTCCTGAAAGAGGTTCTTGAGGAAAAAAACATTGATTAAGCCGATCAGCGAGTTCCAGAAATACGTCGGGATAACAGGATTTGGAAAAGTCAACATCAGGGAAACAGATGATTTCCTCAAAAAGGTCAATAAAGAAAAACCGAGTGACCTTGAAGTTCAGGTATTCAACGCAGACTTGGTGGCTACATGGCAGCACCTCTATTTTGCAGCGGTAAACGCGTTGACAGCTTTCAGCAACAGAGACAACATGTCGAAGACCTTGGCTATGGAGACGATGCTCTACGCTTCTGCACAGCGGCAGATTCGGAAAGCCACAGAGAAACTCGGAATCAAGCGAGACGCAACAAACGTAGCCGTACTCGTCATAGGAGAAAAACCTGCAAGCGTAAAGTCTTTTTTAGCAAGGATTCCTGAGTTGATCGAAGCGAAAGAAGATGAGACGGTTTTGGAGTTAGCGGATGAAAAGATAAAAAAGATTCAGGAAGCCTTCGCCATTTCTGACAGAGAAATTGAAACAGTTATGAAGGCGGACAACAGAAGAGAAGCCTTAACTAATCTCGTCATAGAAGAAATGGCGTTGCTAGCAGCAGACCACTAAGGTTTAGAGCAGTTTTTCTTTCAAGACAGATATCAAGTCATTTGGCGTCAGCACTGAAATGCCAGTTAAGCCGCCTACGATTTCTATGAGCACGATCTTGTCTGGCTTGTCAAGGTTCACTTGTCTCTTAATGCTCTTGGCAACAGCCTCAATAACCGCGTGCGAAGACAGTGAAGTGAAACGCTTCTCAACCGTGATCCTGAAACACTCACCCTCACGTATCTTCCCGCTAAGCTCTACAACTGCCTTCTCGATCTCCGCCAAGTCGGTTCGAACGACCCTTTCAACAGGAATAACTCTGAACAGGTAACGGAACTCGTAAGGGCGATCTCTCAGAACCTCTTTCAGTTTCTTTACAGCCTCAAATGGATCTATGCTAGTTTTGGCGACAACGAGTCCTGCAATTCCAGTCTTATCCACGATTGCAGTATTGTCTCCGATCTGTTCAAGCAGATACTTCAATTCTCTGCAGGTAGCACGACCAAAACCGCGAGAAGTCGTGGCAAGAAGGTTAAAGTCTTTTATCATTTGTTCACTCTTCACTCGAAATGTGCTGTCTATTCTTCATGTTGTGTAACATTTAATGTTTTCAAAAGCGTGTTTAGGGTCAGTGCAGGTTAGTGGCTTTATCACTGCCATAGGCTCTTAGCCGTCGCCTCACATCATCCCAAGAGAAAACAGGCATCACATAGATTTATCCATTTTGATCAATCCACCAGAACATTAGGCTTAAATCCACGACACAAATTGAACCTTAACCAAACCAGAACAAGGAGAACCAGTGTCTTGAACGGAAAACGAAAACCAGTGATAGTTGTCCACGGCGGCGCAGGAAAGTGGCAGCCAGAACGCAGCCAACCTGGCATGGATGGGGTGAAACAAGCCGCAAACAAAGGTTTCAGCATACTAAAGAACGGTGGCACAGCTGTTGATGCGGTGATGGAAGCAGTTGCGGTTATGGAAGATGACGGAGCTTTCAACGCCGGTTATGGTTCAAGCCTCAACATAGAGAAGACGGCGGAAATGGAAGCTTCGATAATGGATGGCAAAACTCTGCAGGCAGGTGCCGCTGGACTTTTGCACGATATTAGAAATCCTGTTCGACTGGCAAGAATAGTTATGGATGAAACGGATCACGTCTTCGTTGTAGGCGAGGGAGCGGAGAAGCTTGCCAAGCTACACAAGCTTGAGAGAAAAAACCCTGTAACCGAACTGAGGCTTCAGTATTATGAGCAGCAGAAGAAAACCTTGCTGGAAGGGAATTTTGAGCTTCCTAAACTTGCCGTCCTAGTCAAGAAGCATCCTGAACTGTTTGAACACCTTGACACCGTGGGCGCTGTAGCCTTAGACAAAGAGGGAAACGTGGCAGCGGCAACCTCTACGGGTGGTTTCCCGTTGAAGCTTCCGGGTAGAATTGGCGACTCGCCGCTGATCGGTTGCGGCACGTATGCAGACAATCTTAGTGGAGCATGCTCAACCACAGGAGTTGGAGAGGTAGCCATAAGGCTCGTCTTGGCGAAAACAGTCTGCAACTACATGGAAGCAGGCAAGACGGCGCAGGAAGCTGCCGAGCAAGCAATAAAACTGGTTAACAAGCGGATAGCGACGGCTTACAATTCCATGGGAGTTACCTCCGTTGATGCTCATGGGTGTGTTGGTGCGGCGCATAATTCGCCTAACATGTGCTGGGCATTCATGACTCCTGAACGGAAGGAGCCAGCAGTCTCTTTGACGGCGAAAATTGTGAAATAGTTGATGTTGAGAGTCTCACGGCAACATGCACTTGTCTTTGTATTCTCGACAACTGACGAACAACAATACTTAAAGCAGTCTTGGCACTTCAGACAAGCTACTTAGATCTTTGGGAGGTGAGCAGGGTTGATAGACGAGGAAGAAGACTGGGAAGAAGAAGACTGGAACGAGGAAGACTGGGAAGATGAGGAATAAGAGTTTTTATGGTTAAAAGGCGCGTTTTGCGTCTTTTCTTTATCGAATAGTTTTTGAACGTTTCTATTTGTTTTTAAGGTTCAAGTTTATAATCTAGCAGACACGGCCATTCCGCTGATGAGTTGAACATGACCAGAATCGCAGTGTTGGATGCCAGCAGATGCAAACTAAAACGTTGCAACAGACTATGCCATCACTTCTGCCCCATGATACGAAGCAAAATAGAAGCCATACAATTCGACAAGGGAAAAGCCATAATCGTAGAATCACTTTGCAGCGGCTGCGGAATATGCGTGAAAAAATGCCCGTTCAAAGCCATCTCGATAGTAAATCTGCCAGACGAGCTGGAGAAAGACTGCAGCCACCGCTTTGGCCCAAACACGTTCAAACTGTTCAGACTACCAACACCTTCACCAAGCATAGTGCTAGGGTTGCTGGGACAAAATGGTATAGGCAAAACCACCACGCTCAAGATCCTCTCAGGCGACATCAAAACAAACTTGGGAAACTTTGAAGAGCCGCCAGAATGGAGCGAGATAATCCAGCATTACAGAGGCTCAACTCTGCAGGACTACTTCCAGAAAATGAGCGAAAACAAGCTAAGAGTCTCGCAGAAGCCACAGTACGTTGACAAAATCCCAAAGGTTGTCTCAGGAAACGTAGGTGAACTGCTCGAAAAAGTGGACGAGAGAAAAAAGCTTGACGAAATCGCTGAGAAGCTTGAGCTCAAGAAAATCTGGAAACGTCCACTTGAAGTTTTGAGTGGGGGTGAACTGCAACGTGTCGCCGTAGCCGCAACGATGTCACGAGAAGCAGACGTTTACCTTTTCGACGAACCATCAAGCTACTTGGATGTTAAGCAGAGGCTTGAAGTGGCTAAAGCCATCAGAAGCTTGAAAGACTATCAGAAAACGATCATCATTGCAGAGCACGACCTCGCCATAATAGACTATCTCTCAGATCAAATCTGCGTCTTCTATGGTGAACCGGGAGTCTACGGCGTTGTTTCCAATGTTCATGGAGTCAGAACAGGAATCAACATCTACTTGCAGGGCTACATTCCAGACGAGAACATTCGTTTCCGAAAAGAAGCCATAATCTTCCATGAGAAACCGCCAGCCACAAGTGCAGGAGGCGGTGAAACCCTTCTAAGATGGGAGCAAGTCGAAAAAACGTTCAAGGGTTTCAAGCTGGTGGCACATGCTGGAGAGATCAAAAGAGGAGAAATTACCGGAATCCTTGGACCTAACGGAATAGGTAAAACAACTTTTGTCAAAGTTCTCGCAGGGCTTGAAGAAGCTGACAAAGGCGCAGAGTTTGATAGACTGAAAGTTAGCTACAAGCCGCAATACATTTCGGCGGCCTATGAAGGCACTGTCCAAATGCTTCTGATGAGCGTTGCAAAAGAGAACTTTTCTTCAGGCTGGTACAGGACAGAGATTCTTCAACCCTTGAAGATTGACCCGCTTCTAGACAGGAATGTGTCTGAACTCAGTGGCGGTGAACTGCAGAAGATAGCCATTGCCGCATGCCTGTCCCAAGAAGCAGAACTCTTCCTACTAGACGAGCCCAGCGCATACTTGGATGTTGAAGAACGACTCAACATGGCGCGCACTCTCCGGAGAGTTGTAGAGAATCATCACGTTACCGCCTTTGTTGTTGAGCATGACGTGGTTACACTGGACTTTATAGCGGATCACCTGATGGTTTTCACGGGCGAGCCTGGAACCAAGGGCACAGCGCATCCCTCTACGACTTTGAGGAAAGGGATGAACATGTTCCTGAAGGATATGAGCGTCACTTTCCGTAGAGACTCGGTTACCAAAAGGCCTAGAGTGAACAAGGCAGATTCAAAGCGTGACAAGTTTCAAAAACAGATCGGCGAATACTATTATACACGCATGCTGCGAAGAGCAAGCGGCAAGGAACACACATGACCAAGCTAGGTCAAACCGAAAAAGAACTGCTGAAAGCAGCAACGGAGGCTTCTGGAAAAGCGCATGTGCTGTGGGGATTCAGAGTAGGCGCCGCTGTCCTCGCTGAAGACGGGAGAACCTATGAAGGCTGCAACATCGAAAGCTGGATATCAGGACTAGGCATATGCGCTGAGAGAAACGCCATCAACCACGCAGCACTGCATGGAAACAGGCAGATTAAAGAAGTGGCAATCACCATGGACGCAGACAGCCATAATGAGCCTCGACCTTGCGGGGCATGCTTGCAGTACATCTGTGACTTTGCTGAAAGCCCCAAAGTTAAGGTTGTCATGGCAAAGGTGAAGAACGGCAGAATCCTTTTTGACACTGTTCTTGTGAAGACTCTGGAAGAGCTGTTGCCTTTTCCCTACAGAAAATAGACGGTTTCTGCCAGATGAGCGTAGTTAAATTAAAGAATGAGCAGAGCATATCGTAGAAAACGATTCGACGTAGTAGGGGATGGAGGAGGCTCAGTGGCTCAGACAACATTTGAGGAAATCAGCGCAGCAGATTTCTTCTACAGGAACAGAGACATAGCAGGCTTCACAAACCCGTCCAGAGCCATATTTGCAGCCCTCAGAGAACTTGTTGAGAACAGTTTGGACGCTGCGGAAAGCCTCAAGATCCTGCCGGAAATTTATGTTAGGATTTCGTATGAGGGCGAGGCCAGTCCTGAAACGCAGATTTTCAAGCTGAGGGTTGAAGACAACGGAATGGGCATACAGCCGAGGCACATACCTTCAGCCTTCGGACAGGTGCTGTTCGGCTCAAAATACAAGCTCAAACAGCAGAGAGGAACCTTTGGCCTAGGCGGAAAAATGGCCATACTGTACGGTCAAATCACCACGCATCAGCCTGCCACCATAACCTCAAGCACGGGAATGGCGAAGATCTACACGTACAAGTTGATGATTGACATCCAGAAGAACCGTCCGCTGATAATGGACCGAAAGGTGCTGATAAACAAGGAGCAATGGCGCGGAACCGTAGTGGAGTTCACGCTTGAAGGCGACTACTTGCGGGCGATGCCCAAGATTCTGGAATATTTTAAGCAGACAGCCATGGTGAATCCTTACGCTAATCTGACTTTTGTTGATCCGAAAGGGAGATTCTACAAGTTCACGAGAGGAACTAAGGACATGCCCGCGCCGCCGAAGGAAACCAAGCCGCATCCCTATGGCGTGGACGTGGAGCTTCTCCAGAGACTGATACAGGTGACGCCGTACAAGACTATGCTTGAATTTCTGAGAAACCATTTCCACAGGGTAGGAGACATCACTGCACAGAAGTTCTTGGAGTTCAGTAGCCTGAGCCCTTCAAAGAACCCGAAGAGACTTTCACATGAAGAAATCGTTAGGCTAATGCACATGCTCAAGAAGTACAAGGAGTTTCTGCCGCCAGACGCCAGCTGTCTCTCACCGCTCGGCGAAGACTTGCTCAAAGCAGGAATCATCAAGGAACTCAAGCCTGAGATTGCTGTGGTGCACCAGCGCAAGCCAGCAACCTACGCGGGACACCCGTTCATCATTGAAACAGCCATGGCATACGGCGGAGAAATCCCGAAGAGAGGCAACTTCATTCTTTACCGTTTCGCAAATCGTATTCCGCTTTTGTATGATGAGGCAAGCGATATCTCAATGCGAGTCATAGCCGCAATGAACTGGCGCAGATACAGGGTCACGCCGGAAATGCCCATCGCGATCGTCGTGCACATCTGCAGCACCAAGGTGCCCTACAAGACAGTTGGAAAAGAGTTCATCGCTGACAGGCCGGAAGTCAGAAAAGAGATCGCCAACGGCCTCCGAGAAGTGGCCAGGCAGATCGGGCTTTTCATGTCCAAGAGGGAGCATGTGGACAAGGAGAGAAAGCGTCTCGGAATCTTCAGCAAATATTTACCCAAAATAGCCCAGTTCTCAACCCAGCTTGCTGGCAAAGAAAAGCAGCCAGACATTGAGAAGCTTTTGGCGAGTGTGAAGAAATATGGTGCAGAAGAAGAAACAGAGTAGCAGCATCACAGAAAGAAGAAAGGAAGTACTTTCAGATTTAGCAGATCTTGGCGTAAAAGTCTACGACCAGATAGATAGAGGAGAATTTCCAGCCATAGACATGCCAAGCCGCTCAACAGAAAACATCACATACGACCCGCAGCTGAGACAGTTCATTCTTGGCGACAGAGCAGTCCGAAGAAGCTCCCGCAACATCCGCCACCTAAAACCCTTCACACAACTCATATGGGCAGCCTTCTTCTCCAACGAGCTAGCGTCACAACGCAAAACGTCAACCCTCAGAGACGTGTACTATTCCGCACAAGCTTATGAGATGACGTTCAAGGATCAGCAAGAATCAAACAACATCATAACGGACCTTGAAACGGTTCTCGGACTCTCAAGAGAATATTTCAACATCTTCCCCGAAGAACGCTCAGCCGTTTTCGGCGACCTCATGATAGAGTACACCGTGCCCGGCTACGAAGGAAAAACGCTGAACTTGGACTCCCACCCAGACGGCGTGCTGATCGGACCAGCGCTAACCTCGTCTGAATTTGTGAAAACCACGGCAGACAAAGTCATAGCCATAGAGAAAGGCGGCCTATTCACCAGATTCATCGAGGAAAGAGTCCACAAGAAATACAACGCACTGCTCGTCATGACGGCGGGACAGGCACCGAGAGCCACCAGACACTTCATCAAACGACTGAACAACGAGCTAAAACTACCAGTATACATCTTCACAGACGGTGACCCATGGGGAATGCACATAGCCCAAGTAATCATCTCAGGATCAGCCAACGCAGCGCACCTGAGAGACCTGACCACGCCAGACGCGAAATGGAGCGGAGTGTGGGCCACAGACATAGTGAACTACAAACTTCCAACATATCCATTAGACGAGATGGACATGAAAAGACTGTATGAACTGCAGAAGGACCCAAGATACAAGGCAGACCCACTGTGGCAAAGAGAAATCAAAACCTTCATGAAGATCAAACGCAAGGCAGAACAAGAGGCCTTCAGCAGATACGGCCTAACATACATCGTAGACGAATACCTACCGGCAAAACTTGAAGAAACAAAATAAGCAATGTTCTCAGTTTTCTGAGTGGCAACGAAAGATGTGGCTAGTGAGTCTCTCGGTAGATTCGCTAGGAGACTTGCGACCCGTCGGGAGTACACGTGCTTTCCGCATGTTTTCAAGTGGTTGCAAGTCTAAAGAGTTTGTTCAATTTTCAGCAGCCTATGATTTGGCGTATCAGCTACGCGGATAACGTGTGCCGTAAGATCCTCTGATTGTTGTTTACGCCTAGTGGCTGAAGGATGTTACATAATGATCTGGCTGCACGGTTATCCGCGTATAAGGTTAGGAGGCATCAGGTGAGCCGCAGGATCATTCGGATGAATCGTAAGCTTGAGAAGGAGATCGGCGAACGGCTTGTTGAGAAGCGTGGTTGGCATTGGGCTTTGACGAGTTTCGGGAACGAAATTTGGGATGAGACTGAAAAGGTTTCTGCGCCCTGGCAAGAGGGAGAATTAAAGAGTGACAGAGAGTGACAAAAGAGTGAGGTTCTGTAAACTCTTTGTTTGGTTGATCTCCCTGTAAACTTTCGTTTGGTCAGTTCTGTGAAAAATCGGTTGAAAACTCCAGGTACGGACTATCTTTCATTGTACTTGTGACTATCTACCGCCTCAAAGAATCTAATAGTGTTGTCGGATATGTTTTCACAGTTGTGATAGCTGTTATATGGCTAATGCTTTTCCTTCCTGCATTGTTCGCATATAGCAAACATCAGTCTATCATCTCCAACTCTCTCCTCTCTTTTTCCTCTCCACCGTCCAACTCCAAAACGGATGTCTCTATATGGAAATTCTATTATTTCGTCAACTTTCTGTTTAATTCGTTTAACCCTTATTGGGTCACCTAATTTTCTCAATTGCTTATCAAATTTATCGGTGAAATCCTTATTATACGCCTGAGAAGACTTGCTCATAAGTTCGCCATTTGCCCTCCCGCGCATCCCTCATAGCTTCCGACAGATCTTTGATAGCATCTGGATCAAAATTCATGAGTAGACTCTCAGCTTCGTGTTCGGTTATTTGGAAGCCTGTTCTTACAATCTCTGGCTTCATGGGATAAAGCATGGGGGTTCGTTGTGGCAAGTCTGCGATGGTTTGACTTTCTCCCCAAGATATTGCATAGACGATTTCAAGAAGTTTATGAAGTGGCATCCCCGCAAACTGATTATTTACGATATTAACTTTCTCAAGAAAAGTCGGATTCTTCAGAACCATGTCACCAAAATCATCTAAAATAGCTTTGGTATTAGAAGTAGGTCTTAATTCCTTGTCATCGATAAATCCATTTTCAACAAGCTTACCGAGATCGTTCTCAAGTTCTTGGCTAAACGGTCCATGAATAAGTTTGATGAAATAGAAATTGAAACCCTTTTCACGTTCATCTATCATTGCTTTTTCTGACAAAAAAACAAGCTTTTGTAGTTTTGTATTAGGAAGAAGAGGCAAATCCCAACGACAAAAAGCATCATTAATGAGATAAAGAGTAAGAAACTGATCTATCGCCTTTTCTAAAAGCGTTCTAGCCATTATGCCTCAATAAGATAATGGGAAAGCATCTAGATATGTTTTCTCCTTTTGGGTTCTGTTACCTCTTAGGTTGATTGGGTTGTTTTGTGTGGGTGTTACCTTTCGGTTGATAAGTTATGGCAAGAATAGCCTCTCTATGGGCTAATCATCTTTCTAACATTTTCGTCTAAAGCAGATATTTCAAATTCGTTCTCTCTTTTCTTAGTAATGATTATAGTGTTGATATTCGACTTACACAGTTTCTTTACAAGGTCTTCTTTTACAATTCTTCCTGCCTTGGAAATAGACACCTTGAAACTTTCACCTTGGAAATTGACCTTGAATTTCTTATCCTTTGGGAATAATGGTTCGGTTAACTTGATGGGCGATACGTCTCCCTGTTAACAATCGGGTAATGACATTGCTACAAGCTTGCCCGTTTCTCAAATGGAGTAACCTAGCAAACCAAAGAGTAAGATCTTAAAAATATCCACTGTGTACGTATTCTCTATGAAAACGGATGTTGTTAGTCAAACTTGTGGGAAAATAATAGCAATTATTGACAAAGAGATCGCAGAAAAAGATGGCATTGAAGTTCATCTGGAAAACTTCATGGATGAATGCAAATCGTCAAAACTCAAACTAAGATTGCACATAATACACAAAGGAGTCCGATCAAGTCGAATAGTGAGTGATTGTCTTTCGCGTGATGATATAGGGAAAATTCAGGAGATCGTAGCAAGAGATTGCGAGACGAGACAAGTTAAGTATAGATGAAAAATAACCACTCTTGCAGTTTCTCATTGTTTCTTACTTGCGTTCTGGATTAGTGTTAAACATTTGTTTTCTCCTTTGACCTGTATTCCGCAAGCTTCTGCTGGAGTTTTGCCGTCTAGTCCTTCGTGTGGTCTTATGTAGTTGTGGAATAGCTGATAACCCGCAAGTATCGGTGTGTCTTTGGTTTTCAGCCCTCTCATTGTCTTTTCTCTGTCTCGGATTTCTCCGTTGAGCCTTTCCATTTTGTTGTTGTTCATGTCACCTGAAAGTTTGATTGCGTTGACATGCTTCGTTCTGATACATATTTTATGTCTGCCGCTTCGGTTACAACAGCAGCTTCAAGATGATTCCAACAATAGGCAAAAGTCATTTTCGTTTCATCTCCCTGAGCATTTTATCCCAATTTCATTGCTGCTTCTTGA
>JBGPAV010000023.1:0-10305 GCA_041480925.1 Bathyarchaeia archaeon
GTGGCCAGACTTGCTCCGCAAACTGAGCATTCACCCTTAGCTGTGATTTTCGGCTGCTCCTTCACTTCAGCATCACAAAGTCCGCATTTTGGCATCAAGTCACCTCCCCTCAAGGCTCTTATCAACAATCAGTAACGTTCTCACCAATAAAAGCTATGCCGCTTGCGCAGAGCGTTTTTTGCACACTACCAAAACCGGATATTTTGACTGTTGCGTTCAATGACGTAGCTATTCCAACGATTTTCAACTCGCGCAAAATGCGGGCGTTTACTCGATTTCGATACTACATATAGCCTTACCTTGTCCTGATACTGACTATCTACTATAGCCTGAATCGAGTATACAGTAGTTGCATTTTCTCCGTCGTGGTCGTCGTTCGTCGTTTTGGTTGGTTGGGGTAAAGTTTTATCCCACACACAACCTCGGAAACAAAACAGGAAAAAGGCTATTCCTCTGACCTCCATTATCCCTTCTAGCTGCACTTCGGATTTGTATTGCAAATTCCCTTTTGATTTGGAATAAAAATTGTGCCTTCATAAGCCTTAATTAATTAGACAATAGATTCGCCTACGGGAAAGCCAGATGTCTATAGAGATTCATGATGTAATGGTCAATAAAGTAATAACCATAAAAAAGCAGACAACGATCGAAAACGCAGTTAAGCTGATGAACAAACACGAAATAGGATGCCTAGTCGTCGAAGAAGAAGGGAGACCTGTAGGCATACTTACGGAAAGAGACCTTCTGAAAAGAGTCTTGGCCACATCAAAAGAGACAAGAAAAATGAAAGTAGGGCATATAATGACAAATGAATTAATATCCGTCCCTCCAACAATGGAGATTGAAGAAGCAGCAAGACTAATGTGTCAAAAAAAGATCAAGAAGCTTCCGGTGGTTGAAAACGGAAAACTACTTGGCCTAGTAACCTTGACAGACATCCTACGCATACAGCCGCAACTCATTAGAATGTACAAAATCTTCAGCAGCGACCTCGCCCCAAGGCGAATGAAAAAAGTCTTCGACTACTACCTACTTGTCCAAACTGAATCCAAGTCTCCAGACGCAACTTGCCTCACGGTCTGCGAACCCAGCCCACTCAGAAAAATGAGATAACGGTGAACACTGCATCTCGCCCTCAACGGGCCCATGATAAGACTTTACTCCTACACACAAGGGTAAGGTTTTATCACAAAAAATAGGGGATTTGCGGGAGAACAGTCCAATGTATCCAGCTTTTTGCTTTACGCGCAAATAGTAAAACTCTGAACGGTTCTCCAAACAGAAAGAACAAGAACGACGCTCTCAATCAAAAATAATTCGCGCACACTCTTCATTTCTGTATACAAAAGCATCAACGAACTTCCCTGAGCTCTACATGTCTGAAAGATTAGACGGATAAAAACAATCTCCGAAAGATTTTCTCAGCAATCACAGCTGAGTAGAATCTGAAAATCTGTCAACGTAGGTAACCATTTTAAGCAAGGTGCACACTTCTCTTTACGAATGTGCTTGAGGTGCCTGATTGGGAAAGAGAAAAGTGATTAGCGAAAGCGAAATTCACGAGTTGGTTCTTCCTTCTGCACACGAGGTCTTAGGCGTGGCCACCAAAATGCTGGGTTTTGACAGGATGATGGTCAAATGCCAAGATGGACATGAACGATTGTGTCGTATACGCGGAAAAATGAAAAGACGCGTTTGGATACGTCTCGGCGATATTGTGGTGGTTTCTCCTTGGGAGTTTCAGACAGAAGCTCGTGGCGACTTGACCTGGAGATACACTAGAGGGCAAGCTGAGATGCTACGCAGAAGAGGCTATCTGAAAATTTAGAGCTTCGCGAGTTTATGGATGGATAGTAGCAAGTGTCTTTTAGAAAACATGTTGATCAGAGGCTTGACAAGAAAGAACGTAACTATGAAACTGAGCAACTGATGAAGGAGAAACGAAGCGAAGAAAACGAAGCCTTGGAAGAAGTTTTTGATCGCTCTACCCTCATGGTAATCTATGATTTTATGAACCAGAATGTAATAGGCGAAATTCACGGCGTGATCAACGCGGGCAAAGAGTCACGTGTTTACTGGGCAAAAGACAATGAGGGAAAAGAGTTAGCAGTCAAGATCTATTTGACTGGTTCAGCCGAGTTTCGCAAGGGTATGCTTCAATACATTGAGGGAGACCCTAGATTCAGATACGTAAAACGAGACACGCGTTCGTTAATATTTACTTGGGCGCGAAAAGAGTTCAGAAACCTTGGGCAGGCAACAAAGGCGAAAGTTAGAGTGCCTAAGCCCATTGCAGTCATGAAGAATGTGCTCATAATGGAATTTATAGGAGTGAATGGTCAACGAGCTCCCTCGCTAAAGGAGCGGTTGCCTGATGATCTGACTGGCATGTACGTAACTCTGCTGGATAACCTTAAGAAACTGTATTTGAAGGCTGAGCTTGTCCATGGGGACTTGAGTGAATACAACATCATGGTGTGGAAAGGGCGTCCAGTAATATTTGACGTGTCGCAAGCTGTCTCTGTCGCGCATCCGATGGCTGACTTTCTTCTGCGCAGGGACCTGGCGAATCTGAATAGGTTTTTTAACAGGTTAGGCGTAAAGGTTTCAACTGCTGAAGAATGTTACAAGAAGGTTACAGGTCATGACTAAGCCTAGCACATTCGTAAAGATTCCAACAGAACGCGTCGGTGTCTTGATAGGACCTGACGGAGTAACCAAGAAGAACATAGAGGACAAACTCTCGGTGGAGCTGCAGATAAACAGCGAAGCCGGTGAAGTCACAATAGCTTTGAACGAAAAGACAACAGATCCTTCGCTACTCTTCAAAGCCAAAGACGTCATAACTGCTCTTGGACGAGGATTCTCGCCTGAACATGCCTTTCGTCTAATACGCAACGAAGAAGCCATGCTTGATGTCATAGACCTGCGAATTGTTTTTGGAAAATCTGAATCTGACCTCAAACGGGTCAAGGGACGAATAATAGGAATGAATGGCAAAACAAGAGAAATAATCGAAGAACTAACAGAAACTGACGTTGCTGTGTATGGTCACACAGTCAGCATCATTGGAACAATGGAGCAAGCTGAAATAGCAAGAGAAGCCGTCCAGATGATAGTGCGAGGAAGCATGCATGCAACAGTGTATCGCTTTCTGCACAGAAAACGCGGCGAACTCAAAAAGAGAAAACTTGAGATATGGGAAAAGCCGCCAGAAGAAAAGTGAGAACCAAGCCAACATATCTCCAGCCCATGTTTTGCTTTATTGAGTGGCGGGCTCACGCATTCTTGGAACTGCTCTCAGCTTTGCTTGGGCAATTCTCTCAAGATCCAAATCATTCTGGCTCATTGGGGCCAGAGTCGTCATCGCCCACCATGTAACGTTAAAAAGAGGGCTCGAATAAAAACCTATAGCGTTAGGGCTGTGCAAAATGCTAGAATGCACCAAAGTTGTTCCGTTAGCTGCTGAAAGCTTAGGCGTCAGATCAATGTGCACATATGTTGAAACTCCTGATGTACGAGTTTTGCTTGATGCAGGCGTCTCCTTGTGTCCAAACCGTTTTGGTCTGCCGCCTCATCCGAAGGAATTTGAGGCCATAATTGACTGCAGAAAAAGGATTGCACAGTTTGCGGACAAGGCGGAAGTTGTGACGTTGAGCCATTATCATTTTGATCATCATACGCCCTCTTACGGAGACTGGTTAAGCCAGTGGACAGAAGATTCCGAGACGGCAAGACAGATCTACCAAGGAAAGCATGTTTTGATGAAAAATCCAAGAGAATGCATTAACGCCAGCCAGCGATATCGAGGATGGCTATTCCAGCAAACAGGCGCAAAGCATGCGAAAAAATGGGAAACCGCTGACAGCAAGTCATTTTTGTTCGGCAGCACACTGATCAGGTTCTCTGAACCAGTATTCCACGGGTCAGAAGACTCGTTCCTGGGATGGGTTCTCATGACAGTCATCGAGTTTCAAGGAGAAAAGTTCATGTTTGCACCCGACGTTCAAGGACCTATTTCCATGCGCACTCTTCAACTGATAGTTCAGGAAAAACCCGACATGATAATGTTGGGCGGACCGCCTCTATATTTGGCTGGCTTCAGAGTTGACGAAAAGCAGATTCAGACAGGATTAACAAATCTCAAGGAAGTCGTCAAACACGTGCCAACAACGATCCTTGAACATCATATTTTGCGAGATGAAAACTGGAATGAAAAGACTACTGACGTTTTCTATCGCGCCTTCGAAGCGGGTCACACCGTTCTAACAGCAGCTCAATTTTTGAATAAGCCAAACATTTTTTTGGAAGCTAAACGGAAAACACTTTTCAAGGAACACCCACCATCAAAGGATTTCGAGAGATGGATGAAACTAGGAGGAGAAGCACAAAAAGAGGTTAAAAATCCTCTCGGATAAATGTTATACTGCTTTTTCTCGGCTCACTATTGCTCTCTGATCAGCTTTTATATCCTCAACCATTGAGCCGATCATTTTTGTCTTGCTCCTCAGCAGACCAATTACATGGTGAGTCCCATTAGTTAGATGGGCTATTTGTTCAGTGACGCTGAATCCATACGTTTCCCTGCCGTACATTTTCGAGTTAGTGTTGATGGCTATCACATGAACCCCTTCTCGTCTAACAATTTTTGAGACGGCAAACACGTCTTCTGTAGCAACGTCTTCGTACTTTCTGACTGCAACTAGAGTCTCGTCTATCTGACGGATTTGTCCTGTTTCAAGACTCTTGCTCAGGGGGACATTGGCGCTTCCATCAGTCACTATGACCATTACAGGCGTGGTTGAGGGGTCTCTACGTTTTGTTTCTTTCAAAACATCTAGAGCCTTGTACATACCAGTAGCGAGAGGCGTAAAACCACTCACGCGCATGCTGACTAGCTTGCTTGCAACCACCCTCAAATTGGCTATAGGATGTTGGACAACAACTGCGCTGAGATCTTTCAGGGCAACTATTCCAACACGATCTCTGCACCTGTAAGCATCGCTATGCAGTTTAAGTAAAGCTTCTTTCACCGCTTCAAGGTTCAAAAGCATGGAACCACTTAGGTCAACAACAAACATCATAGTCAAAGGAACCTTATCTGATCTCAACTTCTCACGTATATCTTCAACAGCAATCTTCAGAATAGTCTCAACAGGTTTCTCACGAGACCCGCTCTTCCTTGCAGCCTGACGAATAGTTGCGGGTATATGGATGTCAGCAGGTTTTCCATGAGGAAGCTTCCAGCCATAAGGTCTACCTCTATTAAGCGTAGTGACAGCGTGTGCATGTCTCCCGGCGTAGACGCTTCTGCTCCTTGTCTTTATGCCGCCCATTCTCAGAAAAAACTCTGAAGGAGAAACCACTCGATTCTTCATGTTGCTGAGCAGCGTGTAGCCCTGTGTGATCCCTGCTGGGTGAGCAGCTTCGCCAACAGTTGGGTAGGCCTTTCTCTTGCTTTTCTCTGGAACTGCCTTGTCTTCATAAGTCTGACCCTTCAGCGTGTCGCCCTTCTGGAGACCATCTCCAACCGGTGCATCTTTCGGCGTTTTGTCTAATCTTCTGCCCTTACCCCACATTCCTCCAGTAAGAGAAGCGATAAGGTTGCGAATTCGAAAGTCAATCTTCTTGATCTTGTTGATGCGTTTGCAGTTTTGGGCATGTTTTTCTTCGTCTTCTCGGGCATCTTTCTTTACCCATAATGCGGTTTTCCCAAACAGTCGAGTCCGTTTGTTCACGTCTTCTTTCGTGGTTTCGCCAGTCTTTTCAAACCTGTAGAGTTTTTTAGCTGAAGCCGTAAAGGTGTCAAAGATTTCTTGTGAGGTTGCAGGCTCCAGGAATCCTCCTTCGCGTGTTCTGTGACTCAAAGCAAGTTCAGCTGCAACGAGAACGTCGTCAAGGGTTGCTTCTGTTCTGTTTTCAAACGCTGCCAAAGTAATAGTAGCCTTGGCAATTATGATGTCGGGACGCAAACCGTCCACCTTCAAATCTAGGCATGCCTGAGAAATGCTCTTTAAAAGTCCTTCTGGCAAAATCACTTTTCCCAGCATCGTTTTCGCTTGCGCTATTTTGTTTCGCAGTTCCTCTTGTGATTGCCTGAAATCATCATAGAATTTCTCAGGGTCTGTTTCAAACTGGATGTTTCTTTTAACGATCTCAACGCGGTCTCCAACTGACGCTATACTCCCAACACTGACAGACATGGGAAAACGGTCAAGAAGCTGCGGCCGCAACTCGCCCTCTTCTGGATTCATAGTTCCCACGAACAGAAAACGCGAAGGATGACTTACCGATATTCCTTCTCTTTCAACAACATTCCAACCAGTGGCCGCAGCATCCAGCAAATCATCAGCAATATGATCAGGCAAAAGGTTGACCTCATCCACATAAAGCACGTTCTGGTTAGCCTCAGCCAGAATCCCCGGCTCCAACGCCTCTATACCGTGTTTTATTGCTTTTTCAACATCAAGACCCCCTATGACCCTGTCCTCAGTTGCACCGAGCGGAAGATCAACGACAACCATTCCACGCTCTTCAACAAGCATTTTCTCGTCTTTTCGGTATTTCTCACTACATGTTGGACACATGTTTGAAGGATCATCCGGATTGCAATTGAAAGGACAGCCTTTAACGACCTTAATCTTCGGAAGAATGTCCGACAGAGATCTAACGATTGTCGTCTTCCCGCAACCTTTAGGTCCTTTGATCAATAAACCACCTATCTTCGGGTTAATGGCGTTTATGAGGATAGCAAGTTTAAGCTTCTCCAAGCCAACAATTGCGGAAAACGGGAAGACGAGACGTTTTCGCTGCATGGACTGGTTCTCCTAAAACTTAATGCAAAGAAGTGACCTTTAACCTTTGGTTTCCAATGGAAGGTGGGGCCGGGACTGGGATTTGAACCCAGGCGCTAGGCTCCACAGGCCTATAGGCTACCAAGCTACCTCACCCCGGCCACATTTTATGGACTTTCACCCAACCCCGTAACACCCTCACCTATTTACGTTTGCGGTATAAGTGTATGCCATCTATCGTGTCTGCAAGTTGGAAGCCTACTTCTATCAGTTTGGCAGCTTCTTCCGGAGTCTCTGCGGTCTTAACGGTGAACTCGTCCAGTGTGTCACTGAAGAGACTTTGGTCGAGCTGCACATATAGCAGTGTGTTGTCGCTTTTCTTATGTCCCAGAAAGGCCATAACATGCAATAGGTCTTTGGTCTTATGGTATTCCATCGTCGCTTTCCAATGTCGCAAAGTGTGAAAGTGAATGCCTAGTAGCCTAGGGTTTCGCAGCTTAGTAGCCATTCTTCGCCTAGTCCTGCAAAGCATGGCTTTAAGCGAGTTTAAGGTGTATGAGCCGAACACCTTCACATCGTTTCTCGGCATAGCGTTTAACATGTCAATCAGTTTTTGGCTTAGGTGATTCCATTGTCTAGGCAAGCTGCCTTTTTCCGGTTCGTTCAACGTGATAAGCCGTTTCTCTAGGTCTGTGTCTTTCCATTGTAGCCTTATTGCTTCGCCTGAACGCATGGCTGTTTCTTTCAGCAATTGTAGGAACGTTGCTACACTTGTGGGGGCGCCAGCGATTAAAGCGTCAATCTCTGCCTCGTTTGGGATGAACGGGATTTTTCTCACAACGTTTGTTTTTGGTTTTTCCCATGCCGGCATGCCGCATACTTTAAGAAACAGCGTATAGGCGTTAATCACGTTTCTACGCCTGTTTTGGCTCCATTTCTGCTCCTTAGCTAAGGTTTCCTTGACGCTTTCAGGGTTCAAGAGGTCAGCGTTTCTTAATTGCAAGGCTCTTAGGCTGCCATTGTTTGTGCGGATTGTTTCAGGTGCGTAGCCTTGCTTTTCCAGGTAGAAGCTATATTGCACAAGTTTTCCTTTGAGGTCTTGTTGGGATTGTTGGATGTCTCCAGGAACAGTATTTAATTCTGTTTCCTGAGTCAAGTTTTTCGCCTTTTGTGCGCCTACTTGGCTATTACCATTATAGGAACGCAAAGCATTTAAGCCTTTTCCTACATTTGTAACAGCATGAGATACTATATCTTCACGGAAAGAGAAAGATCCATCATCCAGAAGTTTCTTGCCGGAAAGATTCCGCTTACTGACCGTGGACTCAGCCAAATCAGAACCCGGCTTAAAACAATCACGTTGCAGCGTGATCTTGAGCTTGTCGTCAAGCTTAGAGAAGCGATACCCGCAAGAGCGACATAGCCATCTCTGAGCTTGACTACCATCACTCAAATAGCGGATTCCATCACGATAAAGACGATTTGAACCGCACTCAGGACAGCATAAGATGACGGCAGATTCAACCATCAGCCTAAAACCTCTCTTTGCTCTTTGGTTACAGAAGTTACGGAAGTTACGCTTCCAGCATGCAGTTCATTTTCCAGAAAGCCGTCTAGCTGTTTTGAACCGCATGTTTTATCTGTAACTTGCGTAACTTGCGTAACCGTTTTAGGTTTTTCTAACCCTAGCTTATCATAGAGTTCGTATGGATCGCTGAATCTGAAACCGCATGATCTACACAGAAACCTTTGAACGCTCTCTCCACCGGCTAGGTATCGAAGGCCATCTTTGAACAGACTGAGAGAACCGCATGAAGGACAACTAGGTGTATGTGTATGAATATGTGTAGTTACTTTCTTCTGTTCTTCTCTCTTCTCTCTTGAGCTGCATACGCTCATACACTACAACACACTCACACACATGCACATACACCCAAAATTCATAATGGAAAGTTCCCAGTAGTTTTGTCGCTGCCTGAATTTTTGCCCAGTGGTACACCTACACATTCAAGCATACACATTCACACCTGTACCCGTCTGATCTTGTCGTTTTGTCTGTCTATCTCAAAACTCTGGTCGCCAGTGGCTTCCAAGTCTCCCAAGTATTCCATAACTCTTGCTGGTGAGAGGCCTTCCGCAATTGCGAATCGAGTAGCATTTTGGATATAGGCGATCTCTTTGTTTTGGTTTAGTAGTGCCTGAATGAATCGGGCAAGTTTGGCGTATCGCTCCTTCTTTTTTTCGGCTCCGTCTCCACCCATGTTATGCACCTTGCCTAGAAAGAAATTCTGTTAAGGCCTGGCGGATCACTTCTGAAAGGTTCTTGAACTTTCCAGCTCGTACTAATTCGTCAATTTTCTGGCGTTGCTCGGTTGATAGACGTATCGCAATATTGCTTTCATATTCTGGTATCATGTCCATCGTTTCTATCTTACACACATGTAAAACATATATAGTTAAGCTAACTTTACTAGTAAACTGAGTTGAGCAACATGTCAAGTATGGCTGAAGACATGTACTATTTTGACACAACAGACAAAACGCTCATTACGATTCTTGCCCTGAAAAGATGCTTTGATAAAGAATCTGCCTTGCGTTTCAAAGAATTGCAGACGCAGTTGGAAAAGTATGGTGTCAAGATTTCAACCCCGACCTTCATCAAGCATCTTGAAGGTTTGCGTAGACTGAAAGTTGTTAGCCGAGTCAATAGAGGAAAGGGAAATATTGGTTATTATCTCACTGATAAATACGCTGAACCTGCTGAGATGGCCAAGTCAATGGAGTGGTTTCGTGATCGCATAAAAATAATGGAGAAACTTCCAATGAAAGATTCAGCGATGCTTATGATGTCTCTCTTCTCTTACCGAGACATGAAACTCGTGAGAATGCTGTTGCAGCGTCATTTTGAGCCTATGATGGAAAAGAGGCTCAGAATCGCATCAGATTTTCTAACTGCACTTTACCACGACCACCTAGTTGTCTTTATGGAATCAATTCAGGGAAAAGAAAAAGAATATGATGAAACGATCGAATACCTTGACGAGCAGATAGCCAAATATGGTGATCTTCTTTTCACCAAACAACCTTAGGCAAAAATTTGCCTAAGGCTCTATGGTGTGAGTCGCGTCTTTTGTGTTAAAAAGGCTACAGTTAGAACAAACCATTGCTCGCGGATCTGTTTTTTGGCTATTCCCATAGGTGTTTTGCTATTTGGATTTAGAATTAACTAATTCAACATACTTTCCATATGCCACCCCCAGAACTTCAATTAACTTCAATTCTAAAGATACAGCAAACTTCATAATGAATCCGGACACTCTCCTCTCAGAATTGCTGCTATACTGCCTAGTGGATGCTGTTTACGGTTCGACAGGTAGCTGCAAAACTGTATGGATGTTTTTAACTTGAAACTTGAACAGATGAAGAGAATATTAAAAGAGTCTTGTCAACAGTCAACACTCACAACTCACAGCAAGCATGATGGTATAAAGAACCATGAAACTTGTCCATA
>JBGPAV010000024.1:0-10249 GCA_041480925.1 Bathyarchaeia archaeon
TAAATTTGAATGCGTCTATATTTCTTATAGCGAGAGGAAAAACACGAAGAAACCCAACATTTATTTTGTCTATGCCATTGCCCTCTTTGTTGTTATTTTGATAGCCACGATATGGGTCATGTTCTTGTTTCATCCACTAATCGATTTTACAGGCGTTCCCACTAACGCTACGGGCGTACCCACCAAGATTGCGGCTCAAACAGTCCCTACTTTGGTTAATGGTATTATTGCCGCAACAAGCGTTATCATAGGATTCACTGGTACAATCATCGGAATATTAATTCGTGATTTCATGAAGGACACCAAAGCAAGAACTTTCCTCATTCTCATTACAGGTCTCTTCGGAGTCTCGTTTACATATCCATGGGCGTCTTTCATCTTCTTAGCTATAGGTTTGTTCGAATTTGCGGTAAAATGGGCATTAGTTGGTTTCCTACTGTCGTTGTTCCTATTCATGGTTATCATATTGTTTGCGTTCTCCAAGCTGAGTCTTGAAAAAGAAGAAAAATCCGATACGGTTGAGCCAGATAAGAAAACAAAGGAAACCAAGAAGACCGTGAATGCATTCGTAGGTGTTTACTAAGACCCTAATGAAGAAGGAATTTGAGAACATAGGAAATATAGAAATCTGGTTGAAGAACTCAAAAAGGAAGGCTCGCGGTAGTCTTCTCTACACCGCTCACAAACAAGTAAACAAGCTAACCAATTGATGCTATTTACATGCACATACGCACACACAAAAAGATTCCCTGCTAGAGATTCTCCAAAATAAGACGCCCACATCTCTCTCAAACAATAAACCAGAAAAAGAAAACAAAATCACAATTATCATTTTCTCATATTTGATTTTATTGGCAAATCTGGAACACCGCGTGAATTGAGATACGATTCACTCTGAAGACAGAAAGTCTGAAAACGCACTAATTGAATAGTTTATGGTGTGAGTCTGAATTTGTCTCTTGGGTAGAGGGTTACTTCTCTGATGTTCTTCTTTCCTGTTAGCAGCATTGTCAGTCTTTCGAGGCCTATTGCCCATCCAGCGTGCGGAGGCATGCCATAATCGAAGGCTTCCAGATGATGTTTGAATGATTCTGGTTTCAAGCCTTTCTCGGCTAGACGTTTCTTCAAAAGCTCCTTGTCAGCAATTCGTGTTCCTCCAGAGACGAGTTCCAGAAACCTCCACATGAGGTCAAAGCCTTCACTCAACTCTGGATTGTCATCTCTAGGCTTAATGTAGAAAGCCTTGGAATGTGTGGGCCAGTCCGTCAGGAAGTAGAAGTAATGATGAATCTTGCCAAGTGTTCGCAAGGCTGGCGTCGGAATGTCTTCGCCCCACGGTATCTCAACGCCTTCACGTTTCAAGCCTGCTAAGGCTTCGTCGTAGGTTACTCGTTTAAAGGGCACTTCTGGAACCTTGATTGTGTGTTTTAGTGTTGCAAGCTCTCGGGAGCATTTGTCCTTAACGTCTCTGCAAACATGCTGTATGAGCTGTTCAAGAAGCTGCATTACATCTTCAGCGTCTGCAAATGCTTGTTCAACGTCGATGGACACGAACTCGCTCAGGTGCCTGCGCGTGTGCGATTCCTCTGCTCTGAAGAAGGGCCCGACCTCGAAAACTCGCTCTAAGCTCATCACGAGCTCTTCTTTGTACAGTTGCGGGCTCTGGGCAAGATACGCTTTCCTGTCAAAGTAGTCCACACTGAACAGGGCTGCGCCGCCTTCAGTTGCTGAGCCAATAAAGCGGGGTGTGTGCACTTCTAGGAATCCGCGTGCAAACAGAAAGTCTCGAATGGCTTCAAGGGCAGCGTGCTGAACCTTAAATACTGCGACATTTTCTTCTGTGCACAGGTCCAAAGCTCGGGCGTCAAGTCGGGCTTCCAAGTTCGCTGGTGTGCGTCCTGTGATGTCTATGGGCAACTCTGCTTTTGCTGTGCTGAATACGTGTATCTCGTTCGGGATTACTTCGATGCCTCTGGGCGTCATGTTTGTCTTCTTCACGGTGCCTTTCACGCCGATGCTGAAGCGTCTCTGCAATGTTTCGGATTTCGAAAGCACTTCGGCGTTTGCTTTCTTCTTCAGAACCGTAACTTGAACCGTGCCCTCGCGATCCTGCAATATGATGAAACGTAGAGCGCCAAGGTCGCGGATTTCCTGAATCCAGCCGAAAAGCGTTACTTCAGTTCCATCCATTTCAGGTTTAACGTCAACAGAATAGTGGCTTCTACGCCAATCACCCATCATATCTAAATCCATACTGAAACACCTGCATGAAACACGTGTGCTAGTCGGCAAACTCGACGCGCAAAGTCATGTCGCGAACCTTAAGAGCAATCTCCTTTAAAGCCTTTACATCAAAAGGAGGCGGCAAACTTCGTCGCCTTCTGAGAATAGCCCGAGTTTCCATGCTCCCATCGGGCAGCCAAATCTTGTTAATCGTAACAATGCTCAAGGGGGCAAACAAGTCTTCCAGAAACTTGCGCTCATCAACCCCATACTCCAAAATCCTGATGCTTTTGCCTGTCTCCTCGGCCAAGGTTTTCACAATCTTGTTGCCATAGCCCAAAACACGCGGCACATCACCCTTTCCCACAAGCAATGCTAGAGTCTTCCCAGCGTCAACCGCCTTATGAAAATGCACGTTTTGAAGGGAGGGAAACTTTTCTTCCATTGACAAGAGTAATCGTGCGATTTTAAGGTCCTGTTCGCTTATTTCTCCAGACTTTATTCTAGCTGAACACTTTTGGCATAGTATGCCGCTTTTCAGACAGAAACTGCAAAGTGCTGTTTTCACCCTTGAAAACGCCCTCCACCACAAACAAAGGAGAGGCGACGGAGCCCTGTAATCTCATGAGCAAACGCTGCTCTAATGTCCAAGCGTTATTTCGATGGTGCTGACGTTGGTTGGCGAGCCACCCTCTTCTCTAGGGGCCATCTGTTGTGTCCCGATGCCAATTCTCTGAACTTTAACGTCTGGTAGGAACCTGCGTCTGACGACTTCGACAACATCTACTGATCTGCTGATTGCTTGCCCTCGTGCTTTGACGTTTACTTCTTTTGCTCCGCCATGAAAGAGGGTTATGCATGCCAGTACGTAGTTCATTACTGGCTTGTTTCCAATCAACACTGAATTGCTTTCTGACATTTCTTGTCCGTCACACTCCAATATTCCATGTTTTCTATAGGCTTCATTACCAATTTTGAAGCACAAATAAATACATTACGGTCAACGCAGAAGTACAACAAAATTTCAAAGCAGAAAAATAATCATATCATTCACACATTCCTTGCAGAATGTTTTAATAAGATATAACAATGTAAAGCTAATTCTCAAAAACAATAGAAAAGAGGAAAGCATGTTGGAGACTCTTACTAGACGTTCACTACAGCTGCTGAGAATGTTGTACGAGAAGGGCAAAGCCACAAACACCTACAGCCTGCACGTAAAACAGGACGCGCTGGCAAAAGAGCTAGGCGTCAGCAGACAAGCATTGAACGTGCACCTGAGAAAACTCAGGGACACAAGTTGCATACGCACAGGCCGAGGCTTCATCGACGTGACCGAGAAGGGACTAAGCTCGCTGGGCCTGTCAATGAACCCTGCCTTCATATTAATGAAGATATCTCCAGTAAAAAGGATTCACGTTTACGAGAAGATCAAAGAACTGCCCGTGCAAAGAGCTTTCAGAATCGCAGGCGACGTGGACGCTTTGCTGATAGTTGAAAGAGAAAAACTCGACGACACTTTGAAAAAGTTATATCTCGTTGAGGGAATACAGGACACAAGATCATACGTAACCATAGAGACCATAAAGTAAAACGGAGAAAGCGCAACGTGAAACTATTTGAATACGAAGCAAAAAACATCCTAACAAAATACGGAATCCCCACATCTCAAGGAGGATTAGCAACAACACCAAGCCAAGCGCGCGAAATTGCAGCAAAGTTGAAGCCGCCCCTCGCTGTGAAGGCTCAAGTGCTTGTTGCAGGAAGAGGAAAAGCAGGCGGAATACTCTTCGCTAACAATGCAGAGGAAACGGAGAAAGCGACAGACAAGCTGCTTAACATGCAGATAAAAGGAATACCAGTCAAGAGCGTGTGGATAGAAGAGAAGATCCAGATAAAAAGAGAACTCTACTTCGGCATAACAACAGACAGGTTCAAACAAACTTATGTGGCAGTAGCCTCAGCCGTCGGCGGAATGGAAATTGAAGAAATAGCCGCCAAGACGCCAGAAAAAGTGATCAAAGTTACGGTTAATCCGCAACAAGGATTGAAACCGTTCAAAGCTCGAGAAATCGCAAAGAAGATGGGTTACGGCGGCAGCCAAATCTCCGAGCTTGGCCGTGTCCTTGAAAAACTGTACAGTGTAGGCATGGACTATGACGCAGAGCTTATCGAGATGAACCCAGTAGTGGAGACCATTGACGGCAAATTCATGGCCGCTGACGCTCGAATAATAATAGACGATAACGCCTTGTTCAGGCATCAAGAGTACAAGAAGAGGCTTCTCGAAGGCGAGAGCGAGCTTTCACCTCAAGAGCTTGAAGCCATGAAAAACGATTTAGCCTACGTCAAACTGGACGGAACGATAGGCGTCATAGGCAACGGTGCCGGCCTTGTCATGGCGACGCTGGATATAATACAGTATTATGGCGGAAAACCTGCAAACTTTCTCGATGTTGGAGGCGGCGCACCTTCAGAGAAGACGGCGCTAGCGTTGAAGATTGTCTTATCCGATCCTAAAGTACAGGCCTTGTTCATCAACATTCTGGGCGGAATCACACGCTGTGACGAAGTAGCGAAAGGGATCCTTGAAGCAAAAGAGAAAGTGGGCGTGACGAAGCCAATGGTCATCAGGCTTGTGGGCACGAATGAGGAAGAAGGAAAGAAGATACTCACTCAGGCGGGCATACATGTACTTGACAGCATGGAAGAAGCGGCGAAGCGTGCTGTAGAAATCGCAAAACATGGAGGAGACTAGAAATGGGAATAATAATCGGCAGGAACACGCGAGTTGTTGTCCAAGGCATTACAGGAACTCAAGGCAGTTTTCACACAGAACGCATGCTAGAATACGGCACAAACATTGTTGCAGGCACAAGCCCGGGTAAGGGTGGAACAAAGTTCCGCAACATTCCAGTTTATGACACCTTCGAAGAAGCACAAGAAAAGCATGAGGCGAATGCATCAATTATTTTTATTCCAGCACCATTTGCTGCCGACGCAGCTTTTGAAGCCATAGAAAACGGAATCAAGACAGTTGTGATCATCACAGAGCACATCCCGATCAAAGACGCGATCAACCTGATGACGTATGCTAGACAGAATGGCGTGACAGTGGTTGGACCCAACACCCCCGGCGTCATAACACCAGCTGAATGCAAACTAGGAATAATGCCTTCACATATTTTCAAAAAAGGCAACGTAGGCATGGTTTCCAGAAGTGGAACACTAACGTACGAGATCGCCGCTGCATTGAGCAGAAAAGGGTTGGGACAGTCAACCTGTCTCGGTCTAGGCGGTGATCCCATCACGGGTTTGAATTTTATCGACGCATTAAAAATGTTTGAGAAAGACTCCCAGACGAAAGCTGTCGCCATCGTAGGAGAAATTGGAGGAAACCTAGAGGAACTTGCGGCAAAGCACATTGCGGAAGAAAAATATTCGAAGCCTGTTGCGGCTTTCATTGCAGGTAGATCGGCGCCGCCTGGAAAACGCATGGGCCATGCTGGAGCAATTGTTATGGGCAAAGCGGGAACAGCGGAGAACAAAATTGAAGCTTTCAGAAATGCAAACGTGAAAGTAGCAGAGAAGCCAGGAGACATAGCAGAGCTATTAGCGAAAAGTGTCACAACATCAGCAATATAGCGTGCAATATCGACTGATCCGATAACCTCATCTGCTTATTGTTTCGGCAAAAAGTATATTTGAGACTGAACCATGTGAGTTCTAGCAACACGAAATACGGAAGGATTTGCAAATGCCCATCATGGACCCATTCAAAAAAGCTCTTGCACAAAAGCACAGACTCTACAAGAAGATTTGCCGACACTGCGGAGCAAGAAACGCCCCAACATCAGTGAAATGCAGAAAATGCCACAGCAAAAACCTTCGCTGGAAAAAGAGAGAGATCGTAAAGTAGATTTTCGCACTCTTTCTGTTAAAGAGTCTTGAGCAAAGTCTCGATGTTGAAAGCGGTGTTTGCGCAACCATTTTTTATCAATGGGATCCCTTGAGCGACAACGTCCATGCTGCCAAGCACTTCACCGCTCATCCGTACTTCCTCGCCGCAGGCAACTCCAACGACGCCCTCATATCCCTTAGTTTTCAGGATCTTTGGAACGCAAGAGCCTCCAGGTACAACGTACACGTCGTATCCTTTCTTCACAGCAAGAGACGTTGCCTCATTCACCAAACAATCTGGAGAGCAGTGTGCGCAAACATAAGAAGGAATGTTTGCATCAAAAATGGCTCGGCACCGACCGTCCATGAATTTTCTAGAACAATGAGGCAGAAAAAGCGCTCTTTTCTTGGTCTGCGCAAACTTTTCTTTTTCCAAGAGGTTCCTAGCATGCATGTCCATCAAGTCTTCAAGAAGTACTATAGCGTCAGACAAGTTGAGCCCCGTTGCTTCTTGAATCTTGAACTTTTTAATGATCTCGAGAGCCCTTTTGCTCATCTTCCTGTGCACTCCTTTCTGATAGCTGGCCTTCGCTATCTCCATGAAGAAGAAGCGAGGAATGTTGGAAAGATCAAAGGTAAACTTGTATGGCATAACCTATGTTAAGAAGGACAAACCTTTAAAATTACCT
The DNA here is from genome assembly GCA_041480925.1 of Bathyarchaeia archaeon. Classification (GTDB taxonomy): domain Archaea; phylum Thermoproteota; class Bathyarchaeia; order Bathyarchaeales; family Bathycorpusculaceae; genus JBGPAV01. The sequence continues at coordinate 6,813 of JBGPAV010000024.1, forward strand.
GTTTCTTTATAGAGTCTCAAATCCAAATTGGAATGTTGGAAAGAAAGGAGACATAGCTTTGAGTCCTCTAGGATTTGGTAAGAAAGAAGAGAAACATGCTGAAACAGCAAAAGCATTGAGTGATCTTGAGCAAATTTGCGAGAATGACAAAGAAGCATACGAAGCCTTGTATCACACAATGATTCTAAACCCAAAGAAGGTTGACACATCTCTCAAGGACGCTATCGAAAACGCCAAAAGATTCGAGAAAGAGAAAAACATGACCAGAGCAAGAATATGGTATGATATTGCTGGTGGATTGGCAATCTACGAAGGCAACGCAAAGAAGGTTGTTGAACTTTTCAGTGAAGCTGAGAAACTGTCAGGCATAAAGTATCCGATCTTGAAGAACGCGGAAAAAGCAGTTGTCAAGGCACAGGAGTATTACAAGAAGCATCTGAAAACAGAGACAGTTGAAGCCTAAGCCTCTATCACTACCACAAGACTTGAACCAAGATCCACATGTTTTTTGCTATTCCTCAGGTTCTTTTACGTAGCCCAAAAGATCCCGCAGAGATTTTACTTCGTCTCGAAGCATGTTAACTTCGCTTTCAAGAGCGTTTGCTCTTGACTCGGCGACCTTTCTCGATTTGTCAATTTCAATCATCAGATTCGCGCGTTCAGTTTCTAAAGTTTTGATTTTCTCATGTAGAGACTTCAGAGTCTGCACAAGTTCTCCCCTTATCCCTTTAATTCTTTCCACCATATTTTTAATGTTTGCTGTCTCTTCAATTTTGGCCTCAGTTTCGACAGCAGCCCTAAACCTAGCCTTACAGCTCGGACACTCAAAGATTCCGGCAAGTTTCGGCGCTTCGCCTTCTTTTAACGGCTTTTTTGAAGGAATAGGCCATGTTTTCACAGGTGAAGTTACATCAATTCCGCATTTAGGACACTTCACCACGTTTTAAGCCTCCTTCGTCTGGTAGTTATCTCAGGTTTCCTTTAAAATGCGTTGTGAAACATTCCTCTATTAAGTGTCAGTAGAACAATCAATTGCCAAACAGACATAGCAGCTAAACCAGAAAATAAGTCGCACTGAAAAAAAGAAAGGGAGCGCCAGATGTCTAGAGAGACAACTGGAACGTCAGGCGTTCGACAAGTTCTTTGTAACGATTCCGAATAGTGACCTCAGTCACTTGCGCAATCTCAGCTATCTCCCTCTGAGTTTTTCTTTCACCAGTCAACACGGAAGCAATGTAACTTGCAGCAGCCGCGATTCCGGTGGGACCGCGCCCTGAAGTAAGCTTAAGTTCCTTTGCCGCCGCTAGAATTTTGTGGGCAATCTCTTCCACCTTTCCTTGCATAGTCAACTGATTTGAAAACTTTGTGATGTATTGGCTTGGTTTGAGAGGCGGAATCGAGTAGTCAAGCTCTCTGATCAAAAAGCGATAGCTGCGACCGACTTCCTTTTTGGTCACGCTTGACGACTGGGCTATCTCTTCCAATGTCCTAGCTAATCCGCATTGTCTGCAGGCTAAGTAGATTGCCGCCGCTGTCACGCCTTGAATTGATCTTCCGCGTATAAGTCTCTCCTTCACGGCCTTACGGTAGATGACTGAAGCTGTTTCAAGTATGTTCTTCGGAAGATTCAGGTTGTTCGCGATCTTTGTTATCTCAGACAAAGCGAATGCAAGGTTGCGTTCCGTTGCGTCTGAAACTCTGATGCGTCTCTGCCACTTTCTAAGCCTGTAAACCTGAGCTTTCTGTCCTGGCGATAAACTCTTCCCATATATGTCTCTGTCGTGCCAGTCAATCATTGTTGAAAGACCCTTGTCATGAATTGTGTAGGTCAAGGGAGCGCCAACTCTGGTTCTTTTCGCTCTTTGCTCGTCATCGAAAGCTCGCCATTCTGGTCCTCTGTCGGCTATTTTGGAAGCTACCACTATGCCGCAGTCCATACATACAATTTCAGCGGTTTCGTAATCACGCATGATTCTTGTGCTGTGACATTCTGGGCAAGTTTGAACTCTGACGGATTGCGAGGGCGGGGAAGCTGAGTCTGTATCTCCACGTGTGTTTTCGCTACTCATATACTCTATCTTCTCCTTTCTCCTCTTGAGGGGTTTACATACAGCATTTTGTTCACCAGTTTTTCAGCTTCACGAACAGTAGATTTGATTGCTATGTAAGGTGCAGATACCGGACCAAATACGTCAAAAACTTTTCCAACAGATTTCAAATTCTCGTCAACAACCGTTTCGCCAATTCTGGGAGTTTTTTCCGTTTTTACAATGATACTACTGCTTGGACTAACATGCATAACTAAACCTAGTCTTTGCAACCTTCAAATTTCCCCTCAAAAAGCAACATGTCCAAACCGGACACCCTATTTAAACTTTTCCACACAATTAGACTTGCAAACACAAAAACAACCGTAAAAACACGATTCACAATGCTTCCTCAAACGTGAAACACGTTTCCAATGAAGCAGTAAACCTGTTGAAACGAATAGAGCAATAACTTGCTCTGTTGAAGCAGAAACCTTCATAAACAAGTACTATCGATTAGACTGTGCATTTGAAGGGTGAGGCTTATGTCCAAACCATTCTACGTAAAGTTTGAAATTCCGAAAGAAATAGCAGATGCGGCCTATGAAGCCCTGCAAATAGCCGCGAAGACAGGCTCAGTCAGAAAAGGCACCAACGAAACAACAAAAGCAATCGAAAGAGCACAAGCAAAACTAGTAGTCATAGCTGAAGACGTTGACCCACCAGAAGTCGTTGCCCATTTACCACTGCTCTGCGAAGAAAGAAAAATCCCATACATATTCGTCCCGACCAAAGAACAGATTGGCAAGGCACTAGGCATAGATGTTCCCGCGGCTGCAGCATGCATCGCCAAAGAAGGAGACGCTGGAGGATTAATCAAAGAAATAACCACCAGACTGGAGCAGATCAAAAGAGGAACGCAGTGATGAGCAAGGAAGAGAAAACCGCGAGGCCAGCTCCGTCACAAGGAGAAGTCACGCCAGCAGAAGTCATTCAGGTAATCGGGCGCACAGGCGTAACCGGCGAAATATCTCAAGTAAGAATACGCATCTTGGAAGGAAATGACAAGGGACGAATCATAACTCGAAATGTTAAAGGACCAGTGCGCGCTCAAGATGTCCTGATGCTGAGAGAAACCGAAAGAGAAGCCAGGAAAATCACAAGATAATAAAACTGGAACCAACTGTCTAGAGGAAAGACAAATGCCAAGGCCAAGAAAATGCTCATTTTGCGGAAGCGAATTTCCGGCGGGCACAGGCATGATGTTTGTGAAGAACGACGGCTCACTCCTTTGGTTCTGTTCAAGCAAATGCAGAAAAAGCTCCCTGAATTTTGGAAGAGATGCACGCAAACTCAAATGGACGACATACTTCGGCAAAGAAGAAAAAGGAAAAGCATAGTCCTCTAACA
>JBGPAV010000025.1:0-10248 GCA_041480925.1 Bathyarchaeia archaeon
AAACAAAAAGCTTAGTGCCTGCTCTAGCTGTGTTAAAGCTTTCATCGCATTAGTTTTAGAAGAAGGAGCCTTTAGCCGCCGGTTTCCAAGGAGTCCAAGCCTTAGAACGAGTCCAGCAGCCAAAAGCTCCAGCACAATGATATGCGCCGCCAAATCGCTTAAGCCTTACGCCCTGCGCACAAGAGTTTAAACAACACCCAAAATGTTTCCTAGAACCTTCTTCTATAAACTAACACCGGAAAAGGAAGAAACCATATAAGCAATGTTTTAGTAAGCAATAGAGAACCTTTCAAGTGACGGAGACGGTGAAAGCTATTGAAGATGGCCGTTCTAGTTTATGAGTATCCACCGAAAATTGTGGGCGGTTTAGGTACTTATGCTGCTGAGATAACCCGCAAGTTCGTGTTGATGGACAACGATGTGACAGTTTTCACTATGAATGATGATGCAGGCAACTTGCCCACCCGTGAAATATGGCGAGGAATAGAAATTCATCGCCCACTACACATTGACATATCAGACTCATTGCCAGACGTCGTTGCTGAAGACATCAAAAAATGGGGCAGGGGCTCTAACCTGTTCTCCAAAATTCTCGTATACAACTATCTCAGCGCCTCCAAACTAGTCAACGAACTAATCCGCAAAGAAAATATCAAATACGACATAGTGATCGCCCACGACTGGCTGTCAGCCATCGGCGGAATAACCGTCAAAAGAGAAGTTGGTCTTCCTCTAGCCTTCCATGTTCATTCAACCGAGAAGGGACGAACTTTCGGAAACGGCTCAGAAGTCGTGAGCAACATTGAACTCCACTGCGGCATGGCCGCAGATCTCATAGTAACCGTTTCATACGCCATGAAGGACGAATTAACAAAACTGGGCTTTCCGAAGGACAAGATACAAGTTTGCTATAACGGAGTCGACCCACAGAAATACAAACCCGAAGAAATAGACAAGGAACAAATCAAGAAAATCCGAGAATTCTACGGAATCAAAGATGATGAACTCATGATTCTCTTCATTGGCAGACTAGTCGGCGTGAAAGGTGTTGACAAACTCATAATGGCCATGCCACACATACTGCAGAAGGCTCCAAAAGCAAGGCTTGTCATCGTAGGTTTGGGCGACCTCCAAGAATACTTAGTCAACTTGGTTAAAATTACCAAGATGGACAGCTATGTAAAATTCCGCTTCGACTTCGTCCCAGAAGAAGAACGCATCCTCCACTATGCAGCCTGTGATGTGGCAGTTTTTCCCAGCCTTTACGAACCCTTTGGAATAGTTGCCCTCGAGGCAATGAGCATGGAGAAACCTGTTGTCGTCGGCGCTGCAGGCGTCAGTGGAATGCGCGAAATAGTCATATGTTGCGGCGAAGAGCAATGTGGATACCACGTGAACCCGAGCGACCCCTCAGACATTGCATGGGGAATCAACAACGCCTTGGAAACTCCTGAAAAAATGAAGTGGCTCGGAAAAAATGGCAGACGCAGAGTATTAAGCGAATTTACATGGGACAAAGTGACGGAAAGAACGCTAGAGATGTATGATAAAATAATCAACGCTAGTTCTGTCTGCTTGCCAAAGCAACATTGATCAATACATACGCCGCGTGATTGAGCAATCATCAATATTGGCGTGTCGTTCTTTTTCGGAAATGTTTTCTAAAAGATGTTTAAATATGGCAATCTGACCTAGATTAATTTAAGAAATGCAGCTTCCACGGAGAACCACCCATGGGATTTGACAAAGAGACCGTGAGAAAAATGTTTTCAAACCTCGCGAAGGAGTTAGAGGATGATGAAAATAAAGTGGCGATAAACTCCGTGCGAACAGATGCGCCTTCAGGCGAGAAAGTGTCCTCTAGAGCATTTGCTCATTACAATCCAGACGTGATAGACTTCATCAGACGCTGTGATACAGAAAAACAGGCTGAAGAAATACTTGTTTACCTGGAGAAGCGAGGGGAGATAGACAGACAATACGCTTCAAAGCTTCGAAAACAGCTTGAAACGAAAGGCATCAGAAGCTTTGGATCTAAGAAAGAAGACGATTACTATCTCAAACACGGTGAAACGTGAAAAGCACAGCCTAAGCCAACTGTTGCGTTGTTGATGACCTTTTAAGAAACACGCGTCTGCCGTCGCTTCCTTTTCTTTGCGCAAATGGTTAAGTATATACGTGACTGAATCAGTGTGATTATAAAAGTAAATAAATGGGCTTATCAATAGATAGGAAGCTTAACGATTTGGGAATCGCGTGGAGGAAAATCGTGTGAAAAAGGCAACTGCTATAGGAGCCGTTCTGTTATTTGTCATGATTCTTCTTGTCTCAATCTCGTTCAATGTGATGATGGTTAGGGCTGATGATGGGTACACCATAGAACAAGTGAATCATAAGATCGATGTTTTGTACAACGGTTACGTCCTCATTAACGACACCATCACGCTGGACATAACTGGGCAGACAGGACCCAGCAGCTTTCTCATGGGCTTTCCTGACAAATACGGTTCACATGTTGTTAGATGTATTGCCCACAGCGAAACCGAAACCTACACTGTTACTCTTGATGTTCCACTCGAAAACCGTCTAGGCTTCTACGGCGTAAAAATAGATTTTCCGTATGGAGCCCCACAAACCTATAATGTGGAGTTTGTGCTCTCGAACAATCTTCTTTCACAAGACTCTCAGAACGTCAGTCAATATACTCTAGATTTTCCACAGTACCCAGCTTTGACGAAAACTGTTGGCCGTTGCAACGGTTCGATAAACCTGCCCCTGATTGCGACATACCTTGGCGGGTCAGTTAATGGTTCTACTTATGCGAAGGAAAATCTCGCCGAGTTTGCTCACTCTCCGGCGAATGTTACCTTTTTGTTGCCTGATAATCTGATACAAATTGCTGACGTGGTTCAGCTGAAACGTGAGATAAGCGTGAACGAGTTCGGCGAAGCAGTAGGCGCGGACACGTATGAGATAGTTAACAGAGCTCAGAAGAAACTGGGTTATTTTGAAGTATTTATACCCATGAACGCTTCGGACCCACATGCAGAGGATCAGTTCGGCAGGCCCAAGAACATGCTATCCACAGATCAGAACACAAACCGCTACTTAGTTAATTTCACACTGGAAACTGAAAAAGACCAATTGACTAGATTCACAATACGCTATCGATTGCCCAGTAGCCATCTCACAAGTAGAGGAACGAACACTTTAGGTCTTAATCTGCCATTGTTCCAAAATGAGAACTACTATATCAGCCAAGTGGCAGTCACCTTCATGTTGCCTGAAGGAGCAAAAGTACTGAACCTTGAGAACAATCTGGCAGAGGCCGTTTTTTCGATTGAAAGAAGCATCTTTAGCGAAACGGTGACAGTGAGCAAGTCTAGCGTTATAGCTTCAGACAGCCTTGGTGTCGGAATAGTATACGAGTATAACCCTCTGTGGATCTCATTCCGTCCTGCTCTATGGCTTTGGGTCTTCTCTATCGTCGGTAGCGTGGTTGTCATTGTAGCTTGGAAGAAACCCAAAGGATCGGGTCGGGTTTCTGTATCTGCTGCTACTATGAGGCTCGGTCCGGAGACTCTTAAGGCATTTGTTGATGCTTACGAAGAGAAACAAAAGATAGCCTTGGAATCAGAATCTCTAGAGGCACGTGTTGAGAAAGGAAAGATTCCAAGACGCAGGTACAAGGTTTGGATGAAAACTCTGGAAATCCGTCTCAATGCATTGTCCAGAAACCTAGCGGAATACAAGGAGAAGCTACGTGCTGCTGGCGGTCAATACGTGGAGTTTATGTTGCAGCTGGAAGTGGCCGAATCAGAACTTGGCGAAGTGGCAGCTAACATCAAGAACGCAGAACTGCTTCATAATCGCGGCGAGCTTTCGCTTGAAGCTTATCGGAAGCGTGTGGCAGACTATCAGCACAGGAAAGAGACTGCGGAAATGAAGATTAACGGAATCCTGCTTAGACTACGTGAAGAAACCAGATAATTGAACCTAAACACTTTTATTCTACTGCCTAGATTTGCAATGAAACTCTGATTTAAAGAGGAAACTGGAATGGTAAAAATAGTGGTTGACAACAACAAATGCACTGGCTGCGGCACATGCGTTGACACGTGTCCCGTGGGCGTCTATGAGATCAAGGACAAGAAATCTGTTCCAGTGAAGCCTGAAGAATGCCTCGTGTGCAGGGCATGCGAGGTTCAATGCCCCGAAGGCATTATCCAAGTAATCGAGTAAAAGCTCAACTCCGAATTTCATGCTGCACGCTTGTCGCGCTGCTAATCTAAGTTCCAAAAGGCTTTCTGAACCTTTTTTACTTCTTTTATAGCATTGTTTCCTTGTTGCTCGATCTTTCTGTCTGCAATAAGCGATTTGTCCTTGACTTTAAAACCGTTTCCGCTCATTGTGGCAATTGCTGAGGCAACTAGCCTTCCGAGAGTATTCAAATTGTAGCCTCCTTCAAGAACACATACAAGCCTTCTGTTGCACAGTTCTGATGCTAAACGCATGGCGGTTACAAAGATTTGTTTAATGCCTTGGCCTGAGAGTGAAAGGTTCGCCACAGGATCTGCGAAGTGTGCGTCAAACCCTGCTGACACTAGAAGAAATTGTGGCTTGTATTGGCACATGATTGGTACCACAACCTCATCCAGTGCTCTCAAATATGCTTGGTCAGTTGTTCTGAAGGGTAATGGGATATTGACGTTGAAGCCTGTACCTTTTCCCTGTCCAGTTTCATTTATGAAGCCTGTTCCTGGAAACTCATGAGGGTCTTCATGCAAACTTGCGTACAGCACTTTGCTGGTTTTGTAAAATATTTCTTGCGTGCCATTTCCATGGTGAGCGTCAACATCTAGAATTGCCACTCGTTCAAGTTTGAATGCTCGCAGTAAGTATTCAGCAGCTATGGCGACATTGTTGAATACGCAAAAACCGAGTGCCCGAAACCTTCCCGCATGGTGACCCGGCGGCCGAACTAGTGCAAAGGCGTTCTCAAATTGCCGTTTCATGACAATGTCAACAGATTTCAATGTTCCTCCTGCCGCATAGAGTGCCGTATTGAAGCTTTGCGGTGAGACAATGGTGTCCTGCAGGTCAAGTAAACCTCCTCCACATTCGCATACAGCTTCGATGAGCTTGATGTACTCTGGCATGTGAACTGTTGCTATGCTTTCAATGTTTGCCTTTTCCGGGGAGACAAAACACCAACCATTTCTCTTTGACAGTTCGCCCGTTCTCAACTCCTTCGTAATTACGCGGAGGCGTTGCGGTGATTCAGGATGACCTTTTCCTGTGTTATGTTCATAGTAGATAGGAGAGAAAACGGCTGCTGCTTTGTTCACCTCAAGCCATCCTCTTCGTCGCGCTCTGGAAAGCCATTTGCAGGTATTCTTTGAGCGTTATTTTTTTCTTCTTGCAGATTTTCTCGAGAGCTCTGTTTATGCCTGTTGTGTACTGCATTGCCTTTTTGTGTTTTTCCACAATGTTTTCTGGGATGCCGAGGTTTTTCGCAGCATTTCTAAGAACAAGCTTCCGGAGCGTGTTCTGCGAGCGCTCGAGTTTTAGTTCAATCGGTAGGCTGACGGCAAACTTGGCTATTTTGTATGTTGCAAAAGGCAAACGGAGTTCCACGCTGTGGCAAGTGCAGATTTTGAAGTCTCTCTCAATGTTGCTCTCATGTATTTTAGTTATGTCTTCGAACATTTGCCTCTGTGCCGCCGCGTCTCCATGTTGAAGGTATTCGTCGACGTATCTTTTGTAGCCGCCGAACATTTCGTCAGCGCCTTGCCCCGCGAGCAGCACTCTGAAATCTTCCCTTGCAGCATTTTCAGCCACCCAGTAGAGTGGGACCCCAATGCTCGTTTTTACTGGATCTGGCTCCTCGATCCGCCAAAGAACTTTCGGAACTACTGTCTCCAAATCTTCTTCTTCGTAAATGTGGAGGCTCATGGGTAACTTGAGTTCTTCTGCCGCTTTCTTGGCGTATTCGGTTTCAGGCTGGTTTCGCAAGCTTACATGGATTAACTGTACATCAATGTTTGATTTTTTAGCTAAATATGCGATTATGCTGCTATCTAGGCCGCCTGAAAACGCGACTGCGACCTCTTTCAAACCGGATACTCTTTTTCTGACCGAATCCTCCAGAAGCGTTTGTAGTTTTCTTGCTGCGGTTTTCATTATCATTTGTTTTGATTTCGCGTATTTCAGGGTCTTTATGGGAGTTGACTTGAAGCCGTGCTTGTCAGTGATTGTAATGTGTCCCGGCGGGAAGGAACATGTTTCCTTTATACCGATCTTCCATAGCGCTTTGCGTTCAGATGCAAGAGCAACATAAGTAGCGTTCTGGCCTTGATATAATGGACGGCAGCCGATTGGGCTTCTACATGCGAGGATTCTTTCCGGTTCGACTAGAACTAGGACAAAGTCCCCGTCGGTTTTTTTCAAGAGGTCTGCGAGTTTCCTTTTGCTATCGTGGTTTGGCGTAGTGGTGGTTGCTAGGGCGTCTGCAAAGTTTTTTGATGAGTAGATTCTTCCATCGAAGGCTATTGTTCCTCCTTCCAGCTTTAGGAGTTGAGGCTTATCTGTGTCGAGAATTTTTGAGAAGAGATATCCGACTAGTAGAGCTGATTTGATTTTCGCTTTCAGGACTGCTTGAAGGTCGTTTTTTATGATTGCTTTGGAGGATGAGGCTATTCCGAATGTTTCAGTTTTGTCTGTTTTCAGTGTTTCAAGCATTGTCGCCGCTGTTTCTAATGCGTCTTCGCCATTTCTGTTTATGACCGCGACCAATGAGCTCATTAACGTCCTCACCTTTCAGTTCGAAGAGTGTTTGAAGGATAAGAATGGGAGATCAGTGATTTTATTTCTTTTGTTTGATTAAACTTAATATTGTTGGCTTGTTTAAGGTTGTGGGTTTGTGTGGTGATTGCGTGTGTTCGAGTTTGGTGACATAAGATTCAGGCCTATGGAAAGAGAAGATTTGAAGGTTCTGCACCAGTGGGAGAACGATTTTGAGACAATTATGTATTCGAGGAACCGGCCGATGAACTTTGTGAATATGCCTCAGCTTGAGAAGCAGTACGAGGAAATGTTGAAAGAGCAGAGGGAGACGCGCTTCATTGTTGAGCTTGCAGACACAAAGGAATCAATAGGAATCGCTCGCATTGAGCTTTGGGACTGGGCTAGTGTGAGAACCGCCGATGTTGGAACATATATTGGCAAAAAAGAGCTGTGGGGAAAGGGTTTGGGCAAGCAGATCACAGTAGGCTTGCTGGAAATGTGTTTTAACCAGATGAACATGGATCGATGTGAAGCATCAAGCGTCGAATATAATCCGCGTGCCCGCAAATCCTTGGAAGCTTGTGGTTTCAAAAAAGTCGGGGTGACAAGACAGAGCGCTTTCGTGAACGGTCGAAAATGGGATCGACATCACTTCGACATTCTTAAGGAAGAGTACTTGAAGATTCGCATGGACCTAATGAAGAAAGCACTGGGCGACAAGTTGCCCGAATATCTCAAAAAACACTGCACGATCGAAGGCTACTAAAACTATGGATCTATCTTATCTGAGGCGCCATGATACATCTTTTTCTCACTGGATGCTAGAAGTAGACCGCACTGAGATCACATTCTTTACAGCATCTGCCTTCCACGACATATTGAAATGAGTATCAAATTATGTTGATTTGACTATTGGCACTCGCCTGAACACTGGGTAAAAGCATTAATCCTTAATCACCTATCTTTTGAAGGCGAGGTTAGAGATTTGCCGATTCTTCCTATCGACACTGGCCGATATGGCACAGCTGAAATGAGACAGATTTTTGAAGAGGAAACCCGCGTTCAAAAAATGCTGGATGTCGAAGCAGCTCTCGCTTGGGCGCATGCTGAAGTCGGAGACATTTCAAAAAAGGATGCGGAAAAAATCATGGCGACCGCATCTTTGAAGCATGTGAAACTGAGTCGGATAAAGGAGATTGAGCGTGATATAAAACATGATATTGCTTCTTTGGTTAGAGCTCTGTCTGAATCGTGCGGACCGAGCGGCGCGTGCGTTCATCTTGGAGCAACAAGCTATGATATCGTCGATACGGCGACTGCTCTTCAATTGAAAGACGCCTTAGGAATTATCGAAAAGAAACTGGATGATCTTGAAGGCATTTTAATGGATACGGCCTTGAAGCATAAAGACACTCTGATGATCGGCAGAACACATGGACAACATGCATTGCCGATTACTTTAGGTTTCAAGTTTTCTGTTTGGCTGCGAGAAGTCTCGAGACATATCCAACGACTCAGACAGTGCAAAGAGCGCATGCTAGTTGGGAAAATGAGCGGAGCCGTGGGCACTCAAGCAGGTTTAGGACCTCACGCTATGCGCATTCAGGAACTTGTCATGCAAAGACTTGGACTCAAAGCCGCTGACATTTCCACACAGATCGTGCAGAGAGATCGATTCGCTGAACTTGCATGCTTGCTCGCAATTGTAGCTTCTTCCCTTGACAATTTTGCATGTGAAATCAGAGAACTGCAAAGAACCGAAATCGGCGAGCTTTTCGAAGCCTTTGAACCTGAGAAACAGGTGGGCAGCTCCACTATGCCACACAAGCGGAACCCTGAACTCTGTGAAAGAATCTGCGGCCTGGCTAGAATTGTCAGAAGCCTAGTGATTCCTGCTCTGGAGGACATTGTGACTTGGCATGAAAGAGATTTGACCCAATCATCAACAGAACGTTTCATTATTCCGGAGACATGCATTCTGACGGATTACATTCTTACATTATTCAAAGACATAATTGTCAATCTAAAGGTAGATGATCAAAAAATGCTTAAAAACATCGAGCTAACCAAAGGCCGAGGCATGTCGGAAGCAGTCATGACCGCGTTGATACGAAAAGGCATGAATCGACAAGAGGCTCACGAACTGTTGAGAAAGCTTACCCTGAAAAGCGAATCTGCAAAGCAGTCTTTCAAAGAAACGCTTCTCGATGATACCACGGTCAGAAAAATACTGTCTGAAAGAGAAGTTGATGAAGCCTTGAATCCAAGAAACTATCTGGGCACAGCGAAGAAGCAAGTTGAGCTGCTGGTCAAAACGGTAAAGAAAGAACGTGGAATCCGTGGACTATGACCGTTTCATAGCGCATTTCTAATCACTTGGCGTTGTGTGGGCTCCTTTTTTGCAGGCTTATAGAGCGTCATAAACGAAATCATGAGCGTCGCAACTGCCGCATATGGAATGACAGACAATACGCCTGAGGCATTTCCCAATCTTGGCGCGACAAAATAGAAAGTCAGCGAAGCCAGAACTGATATGCCTGCATTGCTTACTGAGGAGTATAATGCAAACATCGATCCGCCTATTTCTGGCGGAGAGAGCTCCATGTACATACGCAACATCGCTGTCATCTGCGCTCCTTGAAAAGCTCCGGTTATAAATGCCACGCTTAACATCCATGTTACGTTGTTTGGGCCGATAGTTGCGAGTAGACCGCATCCAACTACGGCAAGAACATTACCAGTTAATAGAGCCTTTTTTGTGCCTACTTTGTCTGAAATAATGCCCATGGGAAGGCTTCCTAGGAAGATGCCGGCACTCATGACTGCCAGCGCGATTCCCAACGTTGTTGTGTCAGCTTGAGCTTGTTCTTTCAAGTATGTTGTACCGAATACTTCTGAGACTAGTAATGCGGTGGAAGCCAGCAAAATGTACGCTAATCCTGTCCATGTCTCGCGTCTCTTGGCTACTTTCTTGTAAGCGCCAAAGCTCGCTATTCTTTCCGTTGTCACTTTTGGCTCCTTTATTAGCATGCCTGCAAGGCATTGAACAACAGCAAGAAGCCCTATTATCAAGACAATTACCGACCAATCGGTACTGATTGACATCAAACCAATGATTATTGCGCCGAAAGCAGATCCCAAACCTCTGCCTCCCCACGCAACACCTTGCATCAATCCAGCCTTTTCAGGCGGCGTGACATCAACAATCAAGCCATCAAGACATCCGTCAGCAACTACCCAAGCAAGCACTCCAACCATCACCGTCGCTATCCAAAGAAGGCCAAAAGTGACGATCTGCGATAACACGGCGTATGATACAGCGTAGACTATAGCCGCGATGGCTATGTAGGGTCTTCTGCGCCCGTATTTACCTATTGGATATCTGTCGCAAAAGGCCAGAGGAATCATCTTCAGGTAGACAGGAGCTACTACGGCAACTTGTAGAAGCGCAACTGTGTCAAC
>JBGPAV010000026.1:0-10228 GCA_041480925.1 Bathyarchaeia archaeon
CATTGCAGAGGTTTTAACAAAAGAGCTTGATCCAAAGTTTCATCCGACCACAGGATTGAAACAGATGGCCAAAGCCAACCTTCTGGGAAGAAAGACCGGTAAAGGCTTCTACGACTGGACACAAAAATAGACTAAGAGGCTGAAACGTATGGACTTTAAACTGATCACATACGAGAAAAGCGAAGGAATAGCCACCATTACACTCAATAGACCAGAAGCGTTGAACGCGTTCAGCAAAGAAGTTGTCGAAGAAATCCTGCAAGCACTGGAAGACATACGAAGAGACGAAAACGTTCGAGTCGTAGTTCTAACTGGCGCGGGCGAAAAGGCGTTCTCTGCTGGCGCTGACATTAAGGCCATGATTGGTATAAACCCATTGAAAGCGAGAGAGCTGTCACTTATGGGAGAGAAGCTCTGCGTCTCCCTTGAAAATCTTGAGAAACCAGTGATTGCGGCGCTGAATGGCTATGCTTTAGGCGGAGGCATGGAAGTAGCAATGTCATGCGATATACGCATTGCATCCGAAAACGTTCGCATGGGACAAACGGAAATCAACATCGGCCTAATTCCAGGCTGGGGTGGAACACAGCGACTCACAAGACTGGTGGGCAGAGGCAAAGCCAAGGAACTTGTTTTCACTGGAAGAATGATTGACGCAAGAACCGCTGAGCAGCTCGGCATCGTGAACATGGTCGTTGCCGCAGACAAATTCAGGGAAACAGTCAGACAGTTCGCTTTGGAACTGGCGGCAAAGGCTCCTGTAGCGCTGAAAGTAGCTAAAGCCTTGATTGAAAAAGGCGCAGACATAAGCCTAGATTCAGCCTTAGCTCTAGAGCGTGAAGGCTTCGGAGTGGTGGCTTCAACAGAAGATCTTCAAGAAGGCGTCAAAGCGTTTACAGAGAAAAGAAAGCCAACATTCAAAGGCAAGTAGCCAATCAATTCACTATCTTCTTTTTAACCGCTTCGAAACAGAACAGCGCGTTTTTGTTGCCAAATTACATGCTTTCTTGAAAGCATTTATATGAAAGAAGTTTAGTAGCCTAAGATTCCATAGGAGAGACTGATGACATGAAGGCCGTTATTTTTGGTCCACCAGGCTCGGGTAAGGGCACTTATGCGTCTCGTCTACAGAGAAAGCTTGATGTAGATGTTATTGCGATGGGAGACATTTTCCGTGAGATCATGAAAGAAGATACTCCTTTAGGAAAAAAAGTCAAAGGTTTTGTAGAAAAGGGTCAGCTAGTTCCTGATGATGTTGTGATTGAGGTCCTGAAGCAACGTTTGACCAAGGTTTCAAGTAGTAAAGGGTTCATTCTTGACGGTTTTCCACGCACGATTGATCAGGCTAAAGCTTTGGAGAAGATAGCCCAAATAGGTGCTGTTATTTTGCTCGCTGTGCCCGACTGGATTATTATTGAGCGCTTGTCCACACGGAGAATATGTAAGAACTGTGGCGAAGTTTACAACGTTCGCTATTTGAAGCCGAAAGTGGAAGGTGTATGCGACAAGTGTGGAGGACAACTTTACCAGCGCTCGGATGACACGGCAGAAGTCATAAAAGACAGAATAAAAGTCTACGAAAAGCAGACCCAACCAATTCTGCAATATTACAAAGAGAAGAAGGTACCGCAAGTAGAGTTCAAGACTGAAAGCTTAGACATGCCACCTGAAATAGCCGTTGAGAAAATCTTGAACGACCTCAAAGGAAAAGGGCTAACGTAAGATCACCAGCAATAACCTATAAGTCAGTCTTGGCTTTCACAAGGTCTTTGCTCTTTACTAATGTAGAATCCAACATTTAGTCAAAGGTTATCTTGATTCAACACGTACATAATCGACAGTGTAGCGCTCAATAATTGTATCGTTCTATTTTGTAGAACATTGTGTTCTGATGTGTAGCATTATACGGACGGGGTTTGCTAGATTTTATTGGTGATTAAAATATGAGACGAGTAATTGGAAGAATGAAAAAGGAGTTAGCCTTGGCAGTAGTTCTATCAATCGCTTTAGTAGCCTTGGTAAGCTTCATCAACCTACGGGATCAAAGCCAAGAATACCAGGATTCTCTTCAAATAAACCCCTACAAAAAAGGATCGCTTGCTGAAATGCGATCGATGTCAGTTGAGCAAATAATCAGAGAGAACATTGTCGGCGAACTGCAGAAAGGTTCCTTTGAAACCGTAGTGAGAGAACTGAAAAACCTGACTTCTATTCATGGTGGGAGAATGCCTCGCTTACAAATGTTTTACGAGAGCGAAGTATGGAAAGGCGAGCTAACATGCAAGATTCCCACAGACAACGTGACTTCTTACACTTTTGACGTTAGAGCCTTAATCAGTAGCCATGGCAAGGTTACGTACATCTCCATAAGCGTTACGGAGATCGAAGTAAACGCGACAGCACAGCAGCAAGAAACAATGTCCGATGTCAGCATAAGCCTGAAAGAGATTGCAGAAGGAGGACAATCTCCGCTCATAAGCCAGCTTGGAGCTGTTGTTCCATGGCTTACAACAAGCCTGATCTGGATTGCGCAAGGCCTAATAATCACTGTGCCTCTCAGCTTCGTCTTGCTAGCGATTATCATAATGATTGAAAAAGGCATAATACCACTTTGGAAGAAACAAATCAAAAACAAGAAGTCAGGTACATCTGTAACTGTTGGGCCGACAGTCTAGCTCTGGAATCACATACTCTTCGCTACTCAAAACCCTCCCATTTTAGTAATCACAAGCATTTAATCAGAAATGATAGGCTTAGGAAGCAGAAGCAGAGGAGATGCGAGTTGCGCTTGCGGATTTGAGGTTTTTACCAAAAGTTATATGTGATGGCGAAAGGTTATCAGAATCTCTCTTCAGACAGGAGAGAAGACAACATTGCCTGACCCAACTGTGTTGCTGAAGAACGAATCTGGCAAACAAATGCTTCTGCTAGGAAATGAAGCCATAGTTAGAGGCATCCTTGAAGCAGGCATAAGCATGGTAACCACTTATCCAGGCACGCCGGCCTCGGAAATAGGCGATACAACATCAGAGATAGCAAGTAAAGCCGGCCTATACATGGAGTATTCTACGAACGAGATGGTTGCAGTTGAGGTAGCTGCTGGAGCCGCAAACGTTGGAGTCAGAGCCTTGACAGCGATGAAACATGTAGGGTTGAACGTTGCTGCTGATGCGCTCATGACACTAGCCTACATCGGAGTAAGAGGCGGCTATGTTATTGTAACAGCAGACGACCCGGAATGTTACAGCTCACAGAATGAGCAAGATAACCGATACTATGCTTTGCTCTCAAGCCTTCCGTGCATGGAGCCTTCTGACCCTCAAGAAGCAAAAGACATGATAAAAACAGCTGTAGATATCTCCGAAAAACTCGAACTACCCGTGTTGCTGAGAACCACGACTCGAGTGAGCCATACGCGTGGGCCAGTCACAATAGGCAAGCTGGCAAAGCCGAGCCTACAAGGCACTCTTGTTAGAGACGTGAAACGCATGGTGATGATTCCTGCACACGCTCGACTGATGCATGTCAGACTATTGGAGAAAGTGGAGAAAGCCCGAGAAATCAGCGAAAACTCGCCCTACAACACAGTTACACGCAAAGGAAAGAGTCAGATCGGAATTGTCTCGTCAAGCTCAGCATACAATTATGCGGTTGAAGCTGTCGAACTGCTCAGATTAGATGCAAGCATTCTGAAACTCGGAATGACTAACCCGCTTCCCGAAAAGCTAATCGGGCAGTTTTTGAAAGCAAACAAGAAAGTCATCATTATAGAGGAGCTTGAGCCATTTTTGGAAGTGCAGATCAAAGCCATAGCGAAAGATCACGCTCCAACCGTAGAGATCTATGGAAAGACAGCCAAGCAGTATTTTCCGCGGAAAGGTGAGCTTACCACTCGGCTAACTGCGGAAGGATTAGCACAGATAACTGGTCAGAAGCTTCCATTGGATTTTAGGAAAATTGATGAAGCTTACGCTGAAGTGGCAAAAGATCTGCCTGCTAGACCGCCGATTCTTTGTGCGGGTTGTCCGCATAGAGCTTCATTTTTTGTCATAAAGAGAGCATTTGGAGACAAGGCGAATTATCCAACAGACATTGGCTGCTATGCTTTGGGGATTGCTCCACCATTGAGTGTTGGCGATTTGTTGATTTGCATGGGTTCAGGTGTCAGTACCGCTCAGGGAATGAGCCGAGCCACAGGTGAACCGACTATCGCCATTATCGGTGATTCTACGTTCTTCCACGCCGCGCTTCCCGGCCTCGTGAACGCAGTCTACAATAACGCAAAGATAACGCTGGCTGTCTTGGATAACTCCACTACTGCCATGACAGGGCATCAACCACATCCTGGAACAGGTGTCACAGGAATGGGAAACCCATCAGAGAAGATAAGCATCGAAAAGGTTGCTGAAGGTTGTGGAGTCAAGTTCGTGAAGTCAGTGAACCCGTTCGAGATTAAGGAAGCTACGGCAGTTCTTAAAGAAGCTCTTCAACATAATGGGCCATCAGTTGTTATTCTTAGATCACCTTGTACTCTACTGACGGTTAGAGACAGAAGAAGGAAGGGAATAACCGTCAAGGCTTTCAGAATAACGGACAAGTGCACAGATTGCATGACCTGCATAAAGCTTCTAGGATGCCCAGCGTTGATAATAGAAAACGGGAAAGTGCACATTCATGAGACACTGTGCACAGCCTGCGGATTATGCGCTTCAGTGTGTCCCTATAAAACCATAGAAGGCGAGGAGGCTTCAACATGAAAGAATTCAACATAGTGCTAGCAGGCGTGGGCGGACAGGGTACGATACTTGCAGCGGAAATCCTCGGTGTGGCTGCAGTGAAAGACGGCTTGAACACGCGTGTAAGTGAGATTCACGGAATGGCTCAGCGAGGCGGCGCAGTGACATCCAGCGTCAGAATAGGCGAAAACGTGGCTTCACCCACGGTGTTGGAGGGACAAGCAGATGTGCTGATAGGCTTCGAACCTCTGGAGACGCTACGCAACCTCAAGTTTGTTTCTGAAAGAACCTTTGTGATCATGAGTGACGAGAGGATTCCGCCAACCGAGCTTGCAGCCAAGAACATTACCTATCCTTCCATTGAAGGGATTCTGGAAAAGATCAGAAAATTCACAGATAGCGTGATTGTGGTGGAAACAGAAAGATTGGCTAATGAGGCAGGAAGTATCTTGACAAGGAATATTGTGCTGCTTGGCGTTTTAGCAGCTTCTGGAAAGCTGCCAGTGAAGGATGAGAGCCTGATTGAAGCTTTGAAGGAGCTGGTTCCGGCAAAACGTGTAGAGACAAACGTGAAGGCATTCAAACTGGGCTACGAATACGTGAAGAAGAAAACTTAGGATTCTTTTGTCTTCGATTCCGTTTTGGTTCCATTTTCGTGTTCCAAGATTGCCCTCAGGATATTTTGAAAGATTTTCATGTCTGAAACGTTAATCAATGGAATTTGGAAACTCTTGTCCACCTCAACTATTTTCTCATATTTTGGATACTCGATGTAACAGACTTGGCTTATAGGAAACTCTTTCTTTCTCAGTTCCTGTTCAAAAGATTTCTCGTATACTTCAAGGCATAGGAGGTAACCGTTTATCCAGTACAGTCTGTTGACGCCGTAGGTTGCGGCGCAATATGCAATGTTGCCGATTGAACGTTTGTCCAACCCTAGTATAGTGATTTTGCGTGTTGGCGCGATTTCGACTTCCATAGGCTTCTACTCCTTGAACGGGCTGTTCAGCACTTCTTTGGCTTTGCCAGATATTATGGGTCCAAGTCCATGAACGGTTTCAGACCAGCCGTCAACGTTTATGAGTGCGTTTAATGGTGTCTGGTAGGATTTGAGTATTGCTATAGCTTTCTCTCTTCCGATGTTAGGTAGACTAGCAATAAAGTACATTTGAGCGTCTGACGTGCTGTCAACTTTTTTGAACGCGTGCACTGTGGGAGATCGCTTTTCGACGATTTGTTCTTGACGCGCTGCGACATAAAGGAAATCAACTGTCTCCTTGTAAGATGTGGTGCACACCATTGCTACACCGTTTCTGGCTAGGCTAAACATTGCTCCCCAGACAGCGGCCGGTTGAATTTTGCTGTATTTATAAATTACTGGCAAGTACCCTTCAAGAAGAATCAGCGATTTCGGATAAACCTCTTTTAGTCTAAACAACTGTTCAAAGAGATAACGACGCGTAAGCGTGTACACGAAATCCTGAACAGTCTTGCGCTCCACTGCACACACGTCGGAGAGAACGTAATCGCCCTTCTCCAACTTGGCGGTTTGAACGTTGACGCCCCTTTCCATTAGCCCCTTCACTATTTTCGGCGCAGAAGAAGCCTCGCGACTGTCAACAATTATAGTCGGCTGCTTTTGCTCTTTCTCCTTTTTCTCCCTCAAATAAGGTAGCAAAGTCTCTGTACCAGACATACTCTTCAACTCTGCAGAATTGATCTTCACTCACGTGGTCTTATTTTCTTTTGCGGTCAGACACGTGCCTTCCATAAACTCAATTAATTTCTGACCTGAGCATTCAGAACTTAAACTTCGCCCTGTTCAGTAAACATTGAAAATTCCGCAAATCAAAGTTGAAGAATTACTCAGAAAACTAACGAAAACTAACGAAAAGAAACTTAAAAAAGAGAGATTGGAGGGTTTATGGTCCTTTCTTAGTGATCTCTTTTATGATTCCTGCGGCCACGGTTGTGCCCATGTCTCTGACTGCGAAGCGTCCGAGCTCTTCAAAATCAGTGAAAGTTTCAACAGCTATCGGCAGTAGTGGTTCCATCCGTACGAGGGCGGCGTCTCCTGTCTTCAGGAAGGTAGGTTTCTCTTCGACTACTTGTCCTGAGCGTGGGTCCATCTTCTTCAGCAATTCAGTGAACTTGCATGCAATTTGCCCTGTGTGGTAGTGAAGCACTGGTGTGTAGCCCGCGGCTATGGCGGTCGGGTGGTAGATAACGATGATCTGCCCGAGGAATTCTTTAGCTACTGTTGGCGGGTTCGATACGTGTCCTGCTACGTCTCCTCTGCGGATGTCTTGTTTACCTATGCCTCTGATGTTAAAGCCGATGTTGTCACCTGGCTCAGCTTTCGGGATTCGTTCGTGGTGCATTTCGAGTGATTTGACTTCGCCCTGTTTGTTGGAGGGCATGAATATGAGGACGTCGTTTTCTTTGACTACTCCTGTTTCAACTCTGCCTACAGGCACGGTGCCTACACCTGTGATGCTGTAAACGTCCTGAATCGGAATGCGCAACGGCTTGTTGGTTGGTTTAGCAGCCACTTCAAAAGTATCTAAGGCGTCGATCAGTGTTGGTCCCGTGTACCATGGCATTTTGTCGCTTTTCTTCACCAAGTTGTCTCCAGTCCATCCAGAAGTCGGGACGAACGGGAATTTCTCAGCTTTGTAGCCTACCATTTTGAGCATTCTTGTAACTTCATTTTTGATTTCTTCGTAGCGTTCTTTGCTCCAGTTCACTGAGATGTCGTCCATCTTGTTGATCGCTACGATAAGCTGGCGTACACCTAGCGTGAATGCGAGAAACGCGTGCTCTCTTGTCTGCCCACCTGCACCGATGCCTGCTTCGAATTCGCCTCTTCTGGACGATACAAAAAGTACTGCTCCGTCGGCTTGGCTTGCTCCGGTAATCATGTTTTTGACGAAGTCTCTGTGTCCTGGTGCGTCGATGACTGTGAAGTAGTATTTCTTTGACTCAAATTTGAGGAATCTGAGGTCAATTGTTACACCTCTTTCTCGCTCTTCCTTGAGGTTGTCGAGTACCCATGCGAACTTGAATGATTCTTTTCCCATTATCTTTGCTTCTTCTTCGAACTGCTTAATAGTTCTCTCGTCAACTGCTCCAGCAGCATACAGCAAGTGTCCTGTCGTCGTTGATTTTCCGTGGTCTACGTGTCCCATGATCACTAGATTTAAGTGTGGTTTCCCAGATTTACTCAATCGTCTTTCCTCCTTATTTCTTCAAATCGGTTTCAATTTTTTGTGAATTCGTTTACACAACTGTTCAATCAGTTATTTTAAGTTTATTATGTTGGTCACGCGTTTATGACACATACTTGGAAAACCTCTTAGACCTTCTAAACAACATGAAGCCGTTCTTTTCCGTGACGTATCCGAACCCGCGATAGTCGACAGCTCCTTTGGAAGATCCACTCTAGAAGTAGTAGCGAAATTTCCACAGTTTTTCTCTACTACTTCTAAACCGAGCTCACCAATCTTCGCATAGACATCTAGACAAGCTACGCTGAATCAAAGAGACACTTGACCACAAGGTCTTGTTCATCTCCATCCGACCTCTCTGAATACGATTCGCGTCTCAGACCCGAAAGAGATACCCACACAGAGCCATGTGTGTCGGTATAGCCCGCTTCTCAAAAAATCAAATATATCACACAAGACAACCATACGTCATCAAGAAAATAGCTGTCTTCCAAGAACAAAAGAATGAGGGCGCTAAGCGTCTTCAAAGATAAATAAGTCATCAATCGTTGTCTGTAAGGCTTTTGCAATATCATGTGCTAATTTTAAGGAGGAATTGTAGTTTCCTTTTTTTATGAAGAGGATAGTTTCTCTCCGCACTCCAATCTTTTTCACGAGATCTTCTTAGGTGAGGTTATATCGTGCTCTGAGTTCTTTGATCCTTGTTTTCACGCCTAGTTCCCCTTTCGTGCAGGTACAGATATGATGTGGCGAATACGAATCCTGAGACGATTACTACAACTGCAGTAACATGGCTACCTTCATTTCCTATCAATATGCCAGAAGCTGCATAAAGCCAACTTTTTGCGGGAACCTAGGAACGTTGCCAAGAAGCACATAGCCCAAGTTTGATGAAGAAACAAAATGGAGAATTTATCAAGGTGAAAACAGATACTAAAGCAAAACTTGAATTCAATGAGTAGGCGCGACTAGACAATGCCAGCAAATCTTCCCCCGAACGCACTGAAAAAATGGGCTGAGGTAGAAGCAACACGAAACCCAAAGGAAAGGCTTCAACGAATGGAGGAATTTCTGAGCGTCGTACCGAAACACAAAGGCACACTGAAGGTTAGGGGACAAGTCAAGAAGCAGATGGCAATTCTGCGGAGAGACCTGGAAGAAAAGAAAAGAAAAAAGGCTGGAAGAAGCGGCCCAAAACTGTTTCTCGAGAAGGAAGGCGCGGCTCAAATAGCAATTATCGGTCCAACGAACGTGGGAAGAAGCAGCCTGTTGGCGGCTGTCACCAACGCGAAAGTCGAGGTCTCACCTAACCATTACACGACAACAACACCTACTCCAGGCATTCTGGATTATCAAGATATCCAGTTCCAGATGGTTGAAGCTCCAGCTTTGATGGAAGGATCTGCTGACGGAAGAGCATGGGGACTTCAAACTCTTGCGACAGCTCGAAATGCTGACGGTCTAATCCTAATGGTTGATCTGTCACAGGACCCTGTTGCTCAGCTTTCGCTCATTCTTGGCGAGATGGAGAAAACCAGAATCCTTGTAAGCCGACCCAAGGGCAGAGTTGAAGTTGAAAGGAAGTATATGGGTGCAGGCTTGAGGATTATTCTTGTCGGAAAGCTTGTTGGATGTGGTATGAAGGATGTTGAGGAGCTTCTTAAGAGCTATCGTATCAATGACGCTGTAGTGAAGATTTCTGGTGAAATAGCACTGGATGATGTTGAAGACGCAATGTTTGAGAACACGGTATACAAGCCAGCAATAATAGTTGCGAACAAATTTGATACAGATGGCGCAGAAGCTAACTTGCAACGACTCAGAACCTATGTAGGCAAACAGTTGCCAATTATAGCGGTTTCATGCGAGAAAAGAACAGGATTAGAGAAGGTTGGTGAAACGCTTTTTAATGTTTTAAACATCATTCGCATCTATACAAAAGAGCCAAGCCAGAGGGAATATTCCAAGAAACCCTTTATCTTAAGAAAAGGCTCAACAATATTCGACCTCGCAAAAAGCATTCACAGCGATTTCAAGGAAAGATTTAACTTCGCAAAAATATGGTCAAAACGCTTGGCTTTTAGTCCTCAGAAAGTCGGTGCAGCATTTGCGTTGGCAGATGGAGACATTGTGGAAATTCATGCAAGATAAGAATAAGCGAAGTACACCAGTCTATCTTGAGGCTTGAGCTACTCGTTCTATTTCATGGCGTTTTGCAACAGCGAAGCTTTTTATGTCGTGGTTTCCAGCCATCACTAGTTCGTC
>JBGPAV010000027.1:0-10193 GCA_041480925.1 Bathyarchaeia archaeon
CCTGTCCGCTTCCTCGACTGCAAGCACAACTTATCAAGACAAGATTTCAATCAGCTTCACACCTCAGATCACTTCGAACTTCACAATAATTGCAACGGCTGAAGTTCAAGGTTCGAGCACCAGCTATCGCGCCAAGGCACAGCTTGCGATAAATTCATCGACGTGTCAGGAACTTGTTTACAGGGTTAAGGATACGACAGATTGGTATCCGTTTTGTGGGCTGAAGCAATTAACATTGAATGGCGGTACAAACTACAATTTCAAAGTGCAGTTCTGCACAAGTAATGCAGCGGGAACAGCATACATTCGAAATGCAAGGCTCTTGGTGTTGAGTCTCGCTTCAGAATATGCGGAAAGCGAAGGTTTGTCTACAACTGGTAGCACTAACTGGCAAGACAAAGCAACGCTATCTCTGACTCCTGCAACAAGCGACGATTACCTACTAATTGCCACAGCCAACTATAGAGGATCAAGCACCAACCAAAACACCAAAATCCGATTAATACAAGACGATACAATAGTCCATGCGGACACCATAGGAAGACCAGGCGCGGACACTACATCAAGCTACTACACTTTCGCGGTTATGAGAAAAATCTCTCTTGACACGTCCACGCACAGTTTCAAACTGCAATATTGCTCTTCAGCCACTCCAGCAATAGCAGGAATAAACTACGCACACATTGCAACGATAAAGCTGAGCCAGTTTGACAGCAACAACTACGCGGAAGATGAAAACGAATCAATTCCAGCGGCCAGCAACACTTGGTACGACAAAATTGTGAATAGCTACACCACCAGCAACGGCGAGTACATAACATTGGGTTCGATTCTGTACAAATCGGGTTCAACGTCAAACTCCGTTGGACTTGACTTCCAGACGCAATCCACTTCCTTACAGTCACCGTTAATCGAGCACCGTGACTCGACAACTTATGAATCGTCGTTCTTCATGACCAAACAATCATTGACAGCGGGCAATGTGACAGATAAGATACGATGGATGGGCGAAAGCACAAATGCGAGAGTGAAAAACGCCAGATTAATTTCATACAAACTGCCGACACTCACCGAAACTACAGAAGCAGAATTTGCAGGTAGCTCGAACACTCAGAACTGGTCACAGATCGAATGGACTGTTGATTCCTCTTTTACTACATCAGATGTGGCTGCGACCTTTCAGCTTTACAACCACGTTTCAGGACAATATCCAATCAGCGGTGACGGACATATTTCGGACACTATAGGTCTGCTAGACGCTACAGAAAATCAGACAATAACGGTTAACCCAAAGGATTTCAGAGATTTAAACGGAAACTGGAGAATAAAGATCAAGGGAGCAAAGGACATGGACATGCCGTTTGAACTCAGGGTGGACTGGATCGAGTTCAAGGTAACGGTGTCAGACGTATACCGTTTAAATGTTGACAACAGTTTCGCAATCGACTTGTCAACATATCCGCTGAGCTACGCTCAGGGCTTTGAGGTATTGATCAGATACAACGTCACTGACGATGCGGAAAGATGGTTTTTGAAAGTATTCAACTGGACTGCCTCCTCTTTCAGCAGTTCAGCCTTCAACGATACCGCAGGACACCAGCCAGTTTTGAACTCGTGGAATGATTATGCAATCAACATAACCGATAACTGGACAGACTATGTAAGCGCCAACGGCACGTTGCTCATCCAATTTTCAGATGAAGGAACAGCGGCTAACCAAGCAATCGTTGGAATAGACTTCTTCAGTGTGAGGACGATAATCGATGGATCACGTTTCGCACTGAGAAACTCGAGTCCTTTCACGGTCCACATTGTCGCGATATGGATTGTCAACTCGACGAGACACCAGCGGTACAGCACCAACTTCTTCATAAATTCTGGAGAAGAGATAGCTTACATTCGCTTAGACATTTTGCTGCCGGAAGGCAATTTCACATCAAAAGTTGTTACAGAAAAGGGAAATATGTCCATATTTCCGTAGAGCATCAATCAAGTATCCATCTTTTCTTTCAGCGTCTTTATGGCTTCTTTCTGGTTTTTCGCTTCAATTATCTGAATATTGTACAGATCAGCCATTTTCTTCCCGTTTTCGCTCATTCTCGGTATTGCAATCAGGTACGCATGATCTGGTAAAACGTCGAATATTTTTGCAAAAAGCGCGATCACGGGTTGTTCTGACACTACGCTTTCGTTTGATGTTGCTAAGTCAATTACCGTGGCTTTCTTGCCGCTCTGTCTGTAAGCCACAATGTCGAACAAGTGATTTGCTCCAGACTTGCCTTTGAGAAAAGCTGGGCTTTCAACCTGGAATCCTTCTTCTTTGAGAAATTCTCTTATTGGAGCTATCAATACCCAGCCGAGGGCGGCCTCGCTTCTCGCCACTTCTGTCAAGCTGTATGAGTAGACGCTTTTTATCACAATCTCTTCAAAGGAAAAGTTTCCGCGGCATTCTCTGCAGAAGTGGCCGACGTTTGGGATGTCAAAATTCTTGCTGCATTCTTTGCATGTGCACCATATTCCAGCCTTTCTGTAGTCTACGTCTATCTTTTTCAGTTCTTCATGACATTTGGGACAGATGAGCTTGTTACTCTTGTGGAAGTTCTCTTCTACGTCCATGTACCCGCATTTCACGTGTTCAATAAGAGAGCTCTTCTGAACGTCAAACGATTTGCAGTAGGGGCAACAGTAGCGGACAGAGATGTTTGGAGAATCGCATTTTGGACAGAATATTATCTTGTCATAGAGCTTTCTTTCCAGTATCCCAGCATTGTAGAGTTTGTTTAAGAAGGCTTCTGCACGAGAGTAGTCTCCCACTATGGCTTCGACTGTGGGATAAATGTAGCCTCGCTTGGGGTCGTAGGTGGGTTCAAAGTCGCTGATCTCGCCGCTCAGAAACTTGTTTAGGAAGACCTGTGTGTCGCGGTCTTGGTAAATCTCTAGACGCTCAGCTTTCTCTGTCTTCAACATTTTTCTCCCAAGCTAGTTATGTCCTGCAAATATATTACATTAAGACTTAAATTATGCCCTTTCTTCGCTCTGGAAGTAAGATTTCCGCCTCAACCTCTTTAAGCATTTCCAGAAAAGCTTTTAAGACATCGCTGAATGGTTGACTTAAAGAATGTGACCTCGAATGAGTTCGCATTCGAAGCATGCTGTCAAATGCCCAAAATACGGAAACGAGTTTCCTCCGACACCGCATTGAAACATCGGATTCAAAACAACAGGTCAGAGCATTACCGCCTTCGTTCTCCGCATGTTTTTGATTGAGTCTCGAATCCGCAGATCTTGTCTCCACTGATCCGGATTTCACTTCTTTCGTTTCCATGACTTTCGCAACCATTTGCAGTATTTCTTTCAAACAGAATGATAGCAATATTCGACAACCCATTTGTTCCAGTATCCTATTGGGTCAAAATAAAGAGCTTTAAGGCTCTGCGATAAAGAGCATGAATCCAGATTTCGTAGACACAGTCACATTTTTTAGTAAGAGCATCCATAATCCATGCACGAGATCATCAGAACGTCAGTCAGGTTAAGGTGAATGGTGTGACTGTTCAAACTACGCAGAATCGTGCACTTCTGCGATGGATCACATTGAAGGGATCTGTTGCGTTGATACTTTTCATAGTAATAGCTGCAATCGCTGAGTACTCCATTGTGCTGTACGCTAAAGGTCTAGGCGCTCCAGATGATGCTACATATTATGGTTTCAAGTTTCCTGGAACAGAGTACAATGTTGGGATAACCATCAGCCCACTATTTCATCTAGTCCCGATCGCAGTCGTTATCGCGCTTGCCTCAAGCTGGATTTACCTCACCAAGCATGTTATAATAAGACCTTATGATGTGCAGAAGGCAAAGGCGGGAAAACGTGGAAAAGAGCAGAAAATGGGAATCTCCGATAAAATCAAGCTGAGATTGTATCGTGTGAGAGGCTTTTCGTACATGCAGAGTGCATTAACCGTCTTCCTGCTGTTTATGCTGTTCATACTTGCGATTTCTCTTTTAGTTTATCCGCGCATGATTTACGAAGCTCTGTCGAATGCTTACCAGAACAACCCTGGACTGCTTAGCTTCATCAAAGATACAGGAAATGCTCTTTCGTCAATTGGTTCAGTCTTCTCGGGTGTAAGCAATGCTTTGTTGTCCGGTTCGGCTGGCTTTAGGGACTTTGCCGTGGGCCTTGGAAACGTGATTTCGCCTCTGTCCAGTCTGGATAACGCAGTAAAGTATCTGGTCTTCCAGAATGCTGCTGCATGGATTTGCGCATTGATAGTTCTCTACTATGGTAAGTTTGGACGGAAAAGTCACCAGTACAAGAAGAAGTAGCGTACGAGCCCTTTAGAGGTTTTTGATTGGCTGATCGTTGCAGATTTGGGCCTGCAGGTGTTCCGCCATCATTTAGGATGCTGAAGGCCAGCTTAGCTGACGTTCCAAGGCTTCTGCGGGAGGAAGGATTGGACGCGTTTGAGTATGAGGCTATTTACTGGGGTGGGAAACCGCAGATAAAAAAAGATGACGCCGAACTGTTGAGGATTAAGGCTAAAGAGAACGATGTTTGGTTGAGCCTTCACGGTTCGTATTTCATCAATCTTTGTGGTGAAAAGAAGGTTGTGGAAGCTAGCAAGGCTCGTTTGATTGCTTGCGCGACTGCTGCAGAGTGGATGGGAGCATATGTTGTGGTTTTTCATTCTGGGTTTTATGGTAATAAGCCGCGTGAGCTGGCTCTCAGAAACTGTGTGGAAGCGTTGAAGGATGTCGCCACAAGATTGAAGAGCTTAGGCGTTAGTAGAGTGAAGATTGGTCCTGAAACCAGCGGAAAGTCTTCTCAGCTTGGAAGTTTGAGTGAGGTTTTGAGTTTGTGCGAAGAAGTAGAGCAGACGCAGTTGGTTATCGATTGGTCGCATTTACATGCAAGAGATCTGGGACGCTTCCGAACTGTTGATGACTTCCGCAAAGTTGTCGAAGAGGCTGAGAAGCGTCTCGGCTCTGAAGCGGTCAAGAATATGCATTGTCACTTTGCGAAGATAGAGTTCACGGACAAGGGTGAAAGACGCCATCATGCTCTGCAAGAGGAACGATATGGACCAGATTTCGCGTTGCTGGCAAAGGTGGTGGCTGATTTTCATTTGAGACCGGTTTTCATTTGCGAAAGCCCATTGCTGGATCTGGATGCGATTAGGATGCGGGACATTTTCAACAGTTTGCTTTGATGCGATAGGTTTTTCTATGCAATTCGTCAGTGCTGTGTAATGGGTACACGTTTTGGTGCGGCTGAAAGGATTTCAGAAACTCACACCGGTTGATGAAGCACTGAGAATATTTTTTGATGCATTGCGGATCAAGAAGCCCCGTGCAGAATCCGTCTCTCTGGATTCGGCTTTGAACCGTGTGCTGGCAGAGCCTGTTGTAGCACGTGAGGATCTTCCAAGGGTTGACAGGTCAGCTGTTGACGGCTATGCCGTTATAGCAGAAGACACTGTTGGCGCTTCACAGTTCAAACCGAAGATGCTGACGCTAACCGATAGAAACGTGGTCACAGATAAACAGGCAAGACAGTTGTGGACAGGAAACCCTGTTCCAAAAGGCGCAGACGCGGTCATGATGCTAGAGAACACCAAACAAGTTGGCAATCAGATTGAAATTTGGACACCGCTGGCTGTGAGTGAAAATGTTTCGAGAAAGGGAGAGGACGTTAAGAAGGGAGAGACTGCTCTCGCTTTTGGGATAAGGCTAAAGCCTCAACATCTGGGAATGCTGGCGGCTTTAGGGATTACTGAAGTCAAGGTCTATGAGAGGCCAAAGGTTGCGATTTTAGCTACTGGAAATGAACTTGTCGAAATCGGTAGTACACGCCGTTCTGATCAGGTTTTTGACGTTAACAGACACGTTGTATCAGCCTTGTGCAAAGAGTTAGGTGCTGAACCAGTGGATCTGGGAATAGTAAAAGATGATTTTGACGAGATTTTGGGCAAATTGAAGGATGGTCTGGGCTCGGACATGGTGATAACGACGGGTGGGACGAGTGTGGGCGGTTCAGATCTTGTTCCTGAAGCTGTCAGTAAGCTTGGTAAACCTGGTGTTTTGGTGCATGGTGTGGCTATGCGGCCGGCGATGCCTACTGCTTTGGCTGTGGTTGAAGGTAAGCCTGTTCTTGTCCTGTCAGGCAATCCTGTTGCGGCTATGTTTGGTTTTGAGGTTTTTGCCAAACCGCTTTTGAGTAGGTTGCAGGGACTTGTACAGGATGAGACTCGCCCAACTGTTGAAGCAAGGATGAGTCGTAAGGCGACTGGGGCTCTTGGAAGAAGAACTTATCTGCGTGTCCTTGTTTCGAGAAAAGAAAAAGGCTTTGTTGCTGAGCCGATAAGTGCCCGCGGATCAGGCATATTGTCAACCATGACTAAAGCTAATGGATATGTGATTATCCCAGAGAACAGGGAAGGATTGAGGGAAGGGGAGATAGTGGTCGTGCATCTGCTGGATAATATTGGGGTTGCTGACTAGATGTTTAGGGAATTGTTGACTCTTGATGAAGCGAAGAAGACGATTCGGCAACACTTTTCACCGAAGCTTCCAGAGTTTGAACAAGTTCCTCTTTTGGAAGCTTGGGATCGTGTTTTGGCTGAAAATGTCGTTGCTGAGCTGGATATTCCGCCTTTCAGTCGGTCAACTGTTGACGGATACACTGTTCGCGCTGAAGACACACACGGTGCTGAGGAAAACAAGCCAATCAAGCTCAAAGTTTGCGGAGTGATAAATGCTGGAGAAATGCCGAAAGTAATAGTCAAGAAGGGTCTGACGGCTGAGATCGTTACTGGTGCGCCGTTGCCTAAAGGCGCTGATGCTGTTGTCATGGTTGAAGACACGGAGCAGAGAGATGACGAGTTGCTGGTTTATGGTTCTGTGGTGAAAGATGAAAACGTGATGAAAGCTGGCTCAGACATCAGGAAAGGCGAAACTGTGCTCAAGGCTGGTCAACGGTTGGGATCAAGAGAAATAGGTGTCCTCGCCGCTGTTGGCTTGGCAAAGACTAGAGTTTATGCTTCGCCGCGTGTCGCGGTTCTTTCTACTGGCGCGGAGGTCGTGGAGCCGGGTGCGAAGCTTTTGTCTGCGAAGATTTTTGACGTCAATGCTCATAGCTTGAGTGCGGCAGTCCTTGAGTGTGGGGGAAAACCAATCTGTCTAGGGGTTTTTCCGGACAACATGGAAGAGATACAGAAGGCCCTGAAGAAGGCTCTGGGTTTGACTGATTTGGTTGTGACTTCCGGCGGCGTTTCTGTTGGCCCGAAGGATTTCATGCCGCGAGCATTGGACTTGCTTGGAAAGCCAGGCGTGATTGTTTGCGGCGTAGCCATTAAGCCTGGAAAACCTGTGTCCGTGGCTTCTGTTGGTGGAAAACTTGTTTTTTCTCTCCCTGGACATCCAGCTTCGGCTTTGCTGGTGTTTCACCTGCTTGTTCGCCCGTTGATTACGGCATTGGCAGGTGGAAAGGCTGACGAAGACAATGCGGTTAGGGCTCTTGCGGGTATGAGGATGTTTCCTGCGAAGGGCAGGCGAACATTTGTAATGGTTAGGCTTAGACGAGAAAGCGCTGACAGGTTGGTTGCTGATCCTGTGGAGTCTGGGGCGTCTGGAGCTATTACCACTCTTTCGAAGGCTGATGGGTTTGTTGAGATAGGTGAGAATCAGCAGTTTGTGGATGCGGGCGAAGAAGTTATGGTTCGATTGTTCAAGAAAAATGTATCTTAGAAAGTAGGTAAAAGTTCTGTGGTTTGGCGGTGAGTTTTAGGCTTCTAGGTTCTTTCTTTTTATTGCTAGGTAGATTGTTGCTACCCATGTCAGTATGAGGTAGGCGGACATTCCAGCGAACATGAGGTATTCTGCGCGAAGATAGTACCAGTACAGCATTGCTGAGGAAAAGGCGGTGCTAGTGAAGAAGAGTATGAATACAAAGTAGATTGACCAGTTTCTCTTCTTGAACATTCCGTACGCTGTCAGTAGGCTGAAGATGCCGATTATTGCGAGCTGTGGCTGAAAGTCTTCGATGGGCAGAGCTGCGAGGAAGATTACTCCGATTATTGCGTAGAAGATCGTTGTGAGGAACATGGCTTTGCTTTCAATTTTCAGCTTGGATTCAACTGACATTTACTATCAGCCTTTGACGTTAATGATTTTAAATCTACAGATTTAAACCTATCTAAGAGAGATGTCGATACGATCTGAAAGCTCCTCTTTTGCGAGTTGTTTCATCAGTAAACGCTGTTTTGATGTTTGCTTATCTTGCGTACAGAATAGATTTACTGACTGCGACTGCTTTAGGTGTCCCCGTGGTCTTGATATTGATAGGGATTACCAGTATACTTCCCCTCGCGGAATACGCTTACATAAGGCAGGGTTACACCAATCCCGCAATTGCGCGAGATAGCCAACGGGCATATGAAGAATGGAAACGTGAGAAAAGACAAACAGGTTGATGATTCTGATCAGCACAATTATTGTTCTCATTTTCAATCCATGGAGCATTCTCGTGGGCGCACTCTTGCCATCCTCACTGAATAGCACACTAGCACTTGTTTTCATAAACGCGGTTGTGACTATTCTAAATGTTGCTGTTTACAGGAAATGGTTGCAGAAACACGTTGATCTCAGTCACGCTTTCAGACGGTTGAGTGCTAAACTATGAGAAAATGATTCAGCATGCGCTAAAATTTACACACAACATCATATGAATTGCCAAGATCAATCTTGACGTCATCAAAGGTAGAAGAATTTGGAAGTTGAACTGGGTTTCAGACTGATTTTCCTAAATGTCTGCGTCTTGATTTACTCCATTCGAAGATACTATGGTGCTAAGATTCAGTCTTTGACAGAGAAAATCTCAAGAAGCGAGCGATGGACTGAATCCGCAAAATATGAAGGCAAAACCAGCGTGGTGTCCAGAACAATACTTTCGCCAATATGGGTTGCGGCTCTCATTCTTTTCTTTGTATCGCCTCCATGGATGGCATGGCCAGCGCTTCCTTTTCCTATGTGGCTGCGCTGGGCAGGCATCGGTTTAGCGATGGTGTGCCTTCCTTTCCTTGCTTGGGTTCAAAATACTCTGGGAAATCATTGGTCTGTGCACTTGAAACTGAGAGCAGATCACAAACTTGTCACTGATGGACTCTACAAATGGATCAGACATCCTATGTATGTAGTGCTCTTCCTGTTCATTGTTTCAGTCGGTCTAGTGTCAGCAAGTCTGCTGATAGCAATTCTAAATATGCTATTGATCATCGTGTTTTACAACCGAGTCAACAAGGAAGAAGAGATGATGACACAACGATTCGGCGATGAATATCGCGCATACAAACAGCGTACAGGCCGGTTCTTGCCCATCATTAATTACAGGCGAACCAAGGCCAGACATCATACGGCTCGGATATGATCCTCCACGATAATGGTTAAGCTATTCAGAAAATGGTCATGTACTGAGGCAGCTGACTGATAGTAGTAGTCGGAGACTGTACGCTTACGACTACTACTTCTTCTTCTGAGGCGTTTTGTTCTGCTTTAAGTTTGTGGCGTCGTTTGGGTTTTGGAGAAAAAGCGAAAAGGTTTAGAGGCTACGGTCAGATATTGCACACTCAACGGTTGAGGATTGGTGTGGCGTTTGAGCAACAGCGAGTTGTTTGTGTCTCAGTTGAACGTGTTTAGCGGTTTTCAGAAGTCGTTTGAGGATGCGGATTACGTGGTTCTAGGTGTTCCGTTTGATGTTACGAGCACTTATCGTACTGGAGCACGGTTTGGGCCTACAGCTATCAGGCAGGCTTCGCTTAACATTGAGACGTTCAGCTTTCGTTCTGGCGTGGATGTTGAGGACATAGGCTTGCATGATTTGGGCGATTTGCATGTTTCCACGGATACAAAGAAGACGCTGGAAATGCTTGAACTCGCGATAAAAGACATCGCGAAGGCTGGCAAGATTCCGGTCACGATTGGCGGAGAGCACACGATCACTTTGGGTGTTGTGAAAGGTTTTGGCGCCAAGATGCATGAGACGGCGATGGTTAGTTTTGATGCTCATTTGGATTTGCGTGGCGAATTTTTGGGTTTGAAGCTTTCTCACACGACTTTCATGCGAAGGATAAACGAGGAAGCGAAGCCAGCTAAGATAGTTGAAGTAGGTACAAGGGCAGTCTGCAAAGAGGAGC
>JBGPAV010000028.1:0-9819 GCA_041480925.1 Bathyarchaeia archaeon
TATCCAATTACGCCTGCAACAGAAATCGCTGAGCACCTATCTCAGAGGATGCCTGAATTTGGCGGCATATATATCCAGATGGAGGACGAAATCGCCTCAATGGCAGCGGTGATCGGTGCTTCATATAGCGGTTTGAAAGCTATGACAGCAACTTCGGGCCCCGGCTTCAGCCTTATGCAGGAAAACATCGGCTTGGCAGTTATGACTGAAACTCCCTGTGTTGTAGTGGACATAATGCGTGGCGGCCCAAGCACTGGACAGCCTACCTTGCCTGGCCAGCAGGATGTTATGCAAGCTAAGTGGGGTTCACATGGCGACTATGGGATTGTTGCTTTGTCTCCTTCCTCGGTGCAGGAGATGTTTGACCTGACGATTGAGGCTTTCAACTTGGCTGAGACTTATCGTTTGCCAGTGTTGTTAATGGGTGACGAGATTGTGGCGCATATGTGGGAGAAGGTGGTGATTCCTGCTCCTGACAAGATTAAGACCGTGAACCGCAAGAAACCCACTGTTTCAAGAGACGAATATTTGCCTTTCAAGCCTGACGAGGATTTGGTTCCGCCCATGGCTTGTTTCGGTGAAGGCTATCGTTTTCATGCTACAGGCTTAACTCATGATGAGCATGGTTTTCCAAAAACGTCTAGTTCCGAGGTTCAGGCCAAGCTTGTTAGGCGTCTGTGTGAGAAGATTGGCGGAAATGCAGACAAGATCATCAGAGTCGAAGAGGTCATGCTGGATGATGCCGAAGTCGTAGTTGTGGCTTATGGCATCGTGGCACGTGCCGCCTTGAGCGCAGTAAGAAAGGCTCGTGCGGCTGGAATAAAAGCTGGGTTGCTACGTTTGGTTACGCTGTGGCCTTTTCCAGAGAAACACGTGGCCAAAGTTGCCCGAAAGGCAAAAGCGATTGTGGTTCCCGAGATGAACTGCGGTCAGCTTGTTAGGGAAGTGGAGAGAGCAGCGAAAGAGACGCCTGTGTACTTCATTTCGAAACTTGGTGAAGACCCACATACGCCTATGGAGATTCTTGAAGTTATTAGGAGAAATTGTTAATGACGCAGCAAACGTTAGAACATCCATATTCGAAGTATTTGAGACAAGGAATGATTCCGCATATTTGGTGCCCAGGCTGCGGCAACGGTGTCGTGCTAAACGCCTTTGTCCACGCCGTGGATGAGCTGCAACTGGATTTGGACAAGCTTGTCGTAGTGTCTGGCATTGGTTGCATCGGACGGATAGCTGGATACACGAACACAGATTCGTTCCACACCACGCATGGACGCGCTTTGGCTTTCGCTTCAGGCGTGAAATTAGCCAACCCAGAACTCGAAGTTGTTGTGGTCAGCGGCGATGGTGACCTATTCGCTATAGGAGGCAATCACTTCATTCATGCTGCAAGGCGGAACATGGGGATCAAGGTAATTTGCGCGAACAAC
Source organism: Bathyarchaeia archaeon (assembly GCA_041480925.1). Taxonomy (GTDB): domain Archaea; phylum Thermoproteota; class Bathyarchaeia; order Bathyarchaeales; family Bathycorpusculaceae; genus JBGPAV01. The sequence continues at coordinate 1,434 of JBGPAV010000028.1, forward strand.
TTCAATTATGGCATGACAGGTGGACAGCAGGGTCCGACGACTCCGCTTGATTCAGTTACAACAACAAGCCCATATGGGAACATTGAGCACCCGTTCAACCTAGTTCATCTAGCAGCTGCTTCGGGCGCTGTATACGTGGCACGCTGGACGACTCTGCATGTACGTAGGCTTACGCAGTCAATCAAGAGAGCGTTGCAGAAGAAAGGTTTCTGCTTCATCGAAGCGATCTCGGCTTGCCCAGAGATTTATGGTCGTTACAACAAGATGTGTTCGGGTCTGGAAATTATGGAGTGGTTCAAACGGGCTTCTGTTGTGGAAAGTTTCTCTGATCCAGCTAAGGCAGAGATTACGCCTGACCGTATTGCTGTTGGCGAGTTTGTGGATGTGGAGAAGCTGAGCTACGAGAAGCTGTTGCATGAGAAGATCAGTAAGATCAACGAGAAAGCTATGGAGCAGGTGGGTTAGGATGGGTAGAATAGAGGTCAGGTTTGCAGGTTTCGGCGGCCAAGGCATCATCAAGTCTGGAATCATCACGGCTGCGGCCGCCTGCATTCACGCTGGAAAAAATGCCGTTCAAACACAATCATATGGCCCAGAATCTCGCGGCGGAGCATGCAAATCTGAAGTCGTTATTTCTGAGGAAGACATCGACTTTCCGAAAGTGGTGGAGCCCGACATACTTGTGCTGATGAGTCAGCATGCCTACAACGACTACATTGATGACGTAAAGAGTGGCGGAACCGTGATTCTGGATCCTGATATGATTCCGCGTGAGAAAGAGGTGAAGAACGTGAAGGTTTATCGTGTGCCCGCGACGAAGATTGCTGAAGAGCTTGGGCGCAAGATTGTTGCAAACATCGTCATGTTGGGCGCATTCGTCGCCATAACCAGTGTTCTGAATGTTGATGCGTTGAAAGAGTCGGTTAAAGCGAATATTCCAAAAGGAACAGAAGAACTGAATTTGTCTGCCTTTCAGAAAGGATATGATTTCGGGAAGAAACTGGTCTAAGCTTGGGCTTGCTCTGCTGCTGGCGGTTCTTCTTCAGCTTCGGGTTTTTTTGTTTGCTCTTGGATTGCCTGTTTGACGAGTTTTGAGCCTCTGACACCCACGTGTCTCAGCGGAGCTATTTTCTTGGCATCGTTGTATATGTCTGAAGCTATTTTGCCTAGCACCATTTCCTGTGCAAACTGGTCTATGGTAAGTGCTTGGGATTTCTGTTTGATGACCCTTGTCATTATCTCGCGTATCTGTCGTTCCTGTGAAGTTTTAACTCTAGACAATGTGAAGGCTGATACGGCTACACGCAGGTTGAAGCCATCTTTCGTGATTATGTTGAAGAGCCCGTCCACTTTGGTTGTTCTTCTTCTCACTAAGCTTCTCAGGTAGTCGCGCGAGTATTCGTGACCTTTGAATATTGTCTTTGCAGTTTTGCCATCTAGTTCATTTATTTGGAAATACATTTTCAAGTATTGATGCGAAAAGTCGCCTGTCACGTCGTACAGTGTGGCGTCGACGGTTCTGCCGATGAGTTTCTCTGTTTCATCTGCTGGTATTGCGCCTAGTTCAGTGTTGCCAAAGTATGGTGGCGCAGTTACCATGTACCATGTTTTGCTTCGCCATTTGTCTCGTACTTTCTTGGTTTTTGCTGACACGTTTATCCTCCGAATTGTGTAGCTTGAGAAAATTCGCATCAGAGTATTAAAAGGTTTACCGTTTAGGCTCTATTTTAGCTATTCCTGCCATGTGCTTCCTTAAGGCTTCGGGAACGATTATGGAACCGTCTTCTTGCTGGTAGTTTTCAAGTATGGCTACGATGGTTCGCCCTGTGGCCAGAGCCGTGCTGTTCAATGTGTGGACAAAGCCCTTTGGTGGTTCGCCTTCTTTTTCCCTGTATTTGATGTTCAGTCTGCGTGCTTGGTAATCTGTGCAGTTGCTGCAGCTGATGATTTCGCGATAACCATTCTGCGCCGGCATCCATGCTTCAACATCATATTTCTTGGCGGCCACCGTGCCTATGTCGCCTGTGCAGACGTTTACAATTCGGTAGGGTATGCCCAGTTTCTGAACGATGTCTTCAGCGTTGCTCAGAAGTTCTTCGTGAAGTTTCCACGAGTCTTCGGGTTTGCAGAAGATGAACTGTTCGATTTTGTTGAATTGGTGTGTGCGGAAAATGCCTCTCGTGTCTTTGCCATGTGCTCCCGCTTCCTTGCGGAAGTTCGTGCTGATTCCAGCGAGTTTAAGCGGCAAGTCTTCAGCTTTGAAAGTTTCGTTCATGTACATGGCAGCCATAGGATGCTCTGAAGTGGCTATGAGATAAAGGTCTTCATTCTCAACTTTGTACAGTACGTCTTCAAAGTCGCTCAGAGCCGTGACTCCTTCATAGGCGTCTCTTCTCATAAGGAAAGGCGGCTCAATCGGAACATAGCCCTTCTTGTACATCTCCTCCAAAGCGAAGCTTCTCAGGGCAAGGTCTAGCAGTGCGCCTTCACGCTTCAGATAGAAGAATCTAGCGCCAGCAATCTTGCCCGCTCTCTCAATATCCAAAACGTCAAGTTCTAACCCCAGTTCTATGTGTCCTTTTGGTGCAAAAGTGAACTTTGAGATCTTGCCCCATATTTTCGTTTGAACATTGTCATTTTCATCTTTTCCCTGCGGAACAGATTCGTGCAACAGGTTTGGCAGTCGCATCAGAAGATCATGCACTTTCTGTTCATCTTCAGCAACCTGTTTCTCAAGTAAAGTGATCTTGACGTCAACGTCTTTTCCTTTAGCTATTTCTTCCATCGCGCCTTTTCCTTGTTTCTTCAAAACAGCAATTTCAGTAGTGATTTGTTTTCTTTCATGACGAAGACCATTCAGCTCAGTGAGGCCTTCACGCCATCTGCGGTCATAATCAAGAAGATCATCAAGTTTCTGCAGATTTGCAGGGTCGCCTCTCTTTTGCAGATTATCCTTCACTGAGTCTGGGTTTTCACGAATGAGTTTAATGTCGAGCATGTTATTTCACTTTTAATTGTGTAGATCCGGTTTGGCTTTCTTACATAGTTTTGAAACAATTATTTAACCTTGCGATAAAGCATTTGGCTCCGTAAGAATCAGACGAATGGACGATTGCTTACACAAATGCGGCAGGAGTGAAGACTTGTAGCCTCATTAACACTAAGCCTCTTTTACTTCACGAATTTGGCTGCGTGTCGTTTGAACCTTTTTTTGCATTTCAGACTGCAGAAGTAATAAGTTTCCCCGTCATAAGTAATCTTGAACTTGGCTGTATTGTCATCTAAAACTACGCCGCAAACCGGATCTCTAGGCATCTTCTCCGCATTCACCTCTTACGCAATTACAAACACGATATCAATGTAGCTTGCCCCTATTATTTTTAATGGAAGCTAAAACAAAAGAAAAGGAAGAGTGATAGACTTAAGGAAGATTTTTAGTCTGTTAGTCTAATATCTTCTCGGCGGTCTTCGCTTGGAATAACATTCTCGGCAGTAAACTGGTCTGCTGCCATCAGGCTTGAAAGGAACTTCGCATTCCTTTCCGCATTCAGCGCAAACTGCCTTATGCATCTCTGCTCCAGACATCCTTATTTTCAACTCCTACTCTATTTAATGCAAAATCGTCATTTCTGCACACCTACACCAAATCGAAACACCGTATTAAACTCTTCCACACAAGAGACTAAACTTGCATGTTGAAAGCTTCACTCTAACCTCTTTGTTGCTTGAATCGTTCTCTCAGCTGTCGAAACACAAGAGAGCAAGTCATCAATCGTCGCAACAAGCGTCGATAGCTTTTCACTGCACTCTATTCTCGAAACCACCTGTTTGCCAACGCAAGCTGTCTCTACTTTCAGGTCCTTTGGTGTTTTGAAGTTGTCAGGTGAAACTGCCTTGGCGACAGCCTCAGCAACCTTGGCGTTATCATAGTCCAGAACGATCTCTGCTTCCAACGCTCTAACCCTTCAGCTGCTTGCCAACCAATTCGTTAACTACTCCGATAAACTCGTCGATCCTGTCCAGCGGAACTTGGGCTCCCGCAGCCACATTGTGTCCTCCACCCTTGCCGCCGCACTGTTCCGCAGAAGCTTGCATAATGTCTCCGAGGTTAACACCTCTCGCCACAACCGCGTCTACAGTTCTGGCACTGATCTTCGCAATTCCCTGCTCCACCACATTCGCAAAAGCAATCAATGGTTTCTCAGGGTTAGGTAGACCGCTGGACAATATGCTGCTGATCGCTCCCACAATCTTGTCATCGATATAATCCTCACCATAAACCACGTAGATGTTTTCCAGCTCGCGCATGCGTTCAGGTTTCTCCATCACCCAACCCAAGTATTTGTTAATTGACCGCCTGTACTCCTCCAGCACTTTGCTGACCTCCTCAAAAGCTGAGCCACGGTCACCCATGCACACGGCTACACCCAAACTGGAGCGATCCATGCGCCCCGCATCGTTCAGCAAAACTCCAAACTCTCGAGCATCCCGCAAAGGAGTCCAAGGTTCTTCGCGGCTCAAAACGTAAACGTACCCAATAAGATTGGCAACCTCAAGTCGCAGGCCTCTGCTTAGTAGGTAGTCAGCCAGAGCAGAACACAAACGTTTCTTTTCATCGTCAGACAAATCTCGCAGTGCCCGCCACTTGTCATCAGTTCGGGTTTTAATGTCCAAATTCGCCAAGAATGCTAAACTCTTGTCTTCCTCTCCGCTGATTCCCGGAATAAATGGGTGCGTCGTAGAAGCCAGCGTCCTATGAATGGGCCTTGTTTCTCTGCCGAAGAACACCAAGTCTTTCTCAACGTTGAGCAGACCGGCTTTCACGCCGTCCTCCACTATTTTCTCGTTCAACCCGCCCAACATACGCTGGTCATACTTGTCCTGCAAATCGCCCAAGGCACCCACTACGGCCACAGGCGCCAAGTCAACGTTCATCCTGTCAATAGCTCTTGCCGCAAAGTACGCCACACCCGCGCCGCTGATGTCTCGTGCACCGTCAATTCCATGTAAATGCGGGTTGACATGCACGAAGCTGTCTGTTGTCTCACCCATGATCTGATGATGATCTAGAATGACAATCTTGAACTCGCCGAGTTTCTCCTTCAACAAATTAACGTAGCCGCTTCCTAAGTCGCTGAAGACAATCAAATCTGGCTTATCTGCCAAGACTTCCAAGATTTTTTCTTCAATCCACTGGGTAATGCGAACGCGGAATCTTGCATCTAACCTCGTCAAAGCTCTGCCAATGATTCCGGCGGCTGCGACACCATCAGCATCCAAGTGCGAAAACACATGAATCAACCCATCTTCCTCAACTGTTTCCTTTATGATCTTCGCTGCCTTCGCCGCCGAATCCAAAAACGCAGCGATTTGACTTTCATGCAAAGCCATACTCTATCACTTCGAGCTAAGAACCTATGTTGCTCTAAGATTTAAAACATGACGTCAACACTGAAGAAGGGAAACGTTGAAACCAGAAGGAAGAAGCTTAGGTTATTGAGGCAATCTTTGGCTCGTATTTCCAGTTCTTTGGCAAAACGCCGCGCCGTTTGTAGTATCTTGAAAGTTTGTGAACTTTTGCTTCTATGATTTGGAGCGACCTCTTGTTGTTCAGGTCGGTCTTGTTTTTCTCGTAGTGGATAGAAAGATTTTCCGCCTTCTTCATCAGACTGCCTAGATCTTCAGGCATTGTGGGCGCAAGCTCTGCTTCTTTCAAAATCTTTGTCACTGTCTTGCCTGTGATCGACTTCACCAAGGGAATGGAATGCTGATCTCTGAGGATGGTTCCAATGCGGCTGGTGGAGTTGCCCTCCTTAGCAAGCTTGATCACCAAAGTTTCAACCTCTTCAGGCTGATACTTGCACCAGCTGGGAGGACGCTTGCTTACTGGCCTGATTTGATGCGCTTTTCCTTTTTCCTGTTTCGGCATTACACTTATCCCTTAAGCTCTCTATGAGCGAAGGAAACCAAATATTTAAAACTATTGATATCTTCAGAAAATTGCGCGGTTCTTTCAATTTATGAAAGCCGTTCTCCCACCGGTTAGACTATGGAGCAGATCGCATTATGTCTTTTATGGTTGATGTTTCTTGTACCATTCTGCAAATTTGCGCAAAGCTGATGCACGATGTGAGAACCTGTTCTTCTCCGCCATAGTCATCTCAGCAAACGTTTTTTCGCTGTCAGCAGGTTTAAAGATGGGATCAAAACCGAAACCTGACTCATTATTACCCCTCCGTTCTTCTTGTGTGATATCACCGGCAACTTCGCCTAAGAAGCACATGGGCGCGTCTAGATTTGAAGAGTGATAGGCGATAGCTGATTCGAATTTTGCCTTTCTGTTCTCAGCGTCTCTCATGATCTGCAGTAAACCCTTGTTGCCCATCGTCTTGTAAACGTAGGCAGCATATGGTCCTGGAAAACCGTTCAGCGTCTCGACAAACAGACCGGCATCCTCAACAATAATAGGAAGATGACACTTGCCGAAAGCATCAATCACGCTTGTCTTGGCAATCTCTTCCAAACTGTCGCTCTGGATCTCCAAGCTTTTAATCCTCAACATCCCGGCTACGATTTCGTACTCTGCTAGCACTTGGCGTGCCTCATTGAATTTGTGAATGTTGTTTGTAGCGAAAAAAACTAATCTGCCCTCAAACTTGAACTTCATGCTCTGTCACGTCTTCCTTTCGGTAACATATCGCCCGCGCCTCTCGATCTCTCTAATCTTTTCTGAAGCATCCTTTGCGTCTTTGACTCCGACAACTTCGCTGTAGCCTTCAATTACTTCTTCAAAGCAGTCTTCGGCAAAACCGAAATGTGTACTCTGTAGAGCCCTCTTCATCAAATGCAAATCAACTCCTTTAGCTTCAAGCTCGCCTGTTTTTTCGCCGAGCCCGAAGTCTACAAAGAAAATCTTGCCATCAGCATCTTGGATCATGTTGGAAGTAGTCAGATCACCGTGTACGATTCCTGTCTTATGCAACCTGCCTATCAGCCTGCCAATCTCCACACATAGTCGTCGCCTTTCAGATTCAGAAACTTTGTGCAGCAACTTCTTGATTTGGGTGCCATCAATGCACTCCATTATTATTGTCGAGTTTTTCTTGTCGACTAAAAAAATTGTGGGAGTCGGCACGCCTGCTTTTTTTGCCTCATGCATTAGCCGTGGTTCCTTGCTAGTTCTAGAAGTGCGAATGTTCTCATCTAGTTTGGGCGGCCGATATTTTTTCGGTAGACGTTTCTTCATGACAACCTTCTTTCCATGCCACTCTGCGAGGAAGAGGCTGGCTTCTGCGCCCTTCTTCATCAGGCATAGTTTGCCTATTTTATCCATGAGATTTCCACCTCTTCGAGCCTCCACCTCAGCTTCACATAGCTTTCATCAACAGGTGTAACCAGTCCGTGAGTGAAAGCCAGGATTCCTGTCCAGGCGATCATGGCTCCATTGTCAACAGAATATTCGCTGGGCACCACATCAAATCGTGCATCATGTTCCTCAGCGATAGTTCTGATCATGGATTGTAGCCGCTTGTTGGCTGCAACGCCACCTGTCAGCAAGGCTTCCTTTTTTTCTGTGTGCGCCAGTGCCCTCTCTGTCACCTCGGTAACCATTGAGAATGCTGTTTCTTGGAGGCTGTAACATATGTCTTCCAGTTTGCTCTCTTTCTTTCTGAGCAGAGCCATGGCAGCTGTCAGCAACCCGCTCAAAGACAGATCCATGCCTTTTACAGTGTAAGGTAAAGAAACAAGCCTGTTGCCTTCTTTCGCGAGTTTCTCAACTACAGCGCCAAAAGGCAGCCCCTTCTCCTGTCTTAACCCTGCTTCTCGTGCAAAAACATCCAGACAATTTCCTAATGCAATGTCCAATGTTTCGCCGAATACTCTGTAACGGCCAGAATCAAAAGCTGCCACAATCGTGTTGCCGCCAGAAACATACAATGTTACCGGATCAATAGTCTGAGTTGCGAGCTTCCCGATCTCGATATGCGCTACGCAGTGATTGACTCCGACAAGTGGAATGTTCAGGTAGGAAGCAAGAGCGCGAGCAACTGTCGCTCCAGTCCGAAGACATGGACCCAAACCTGGTCCCTGAGAGAACGCCACAACGTGTAGATCTCTAGGTTTTATTCCTGCCTTTTTCAGAGCCTGTTCTAATACTTTGCTGGCTACTTCCGCGTGGTGTCTGGATGCTTCTCTCGGATGTATACCTCCTTCTGGTGGTATGTATGCGTCTATTATGTTTGCCAGGATTTCTCCTTTGAAAGTTGAGATTCCGACGCTGAAGTCGTCTGCTGTTGATTCAATGCCGAGACAATACGATTCTTCGTCAGATTTGGGTCCGATTTTTCGGGTTTTCAACATTGCTTCTTCTAACCGCGTACATTCA
>JBGPAV010000029.1:0-9741 GCA_041480925.1 Bathyarchaeia archaeon
CCCGATGATATCGCAAGGTTTGCGTCAATCATCGCTGGCGGCAAAACCGCAGGATTGTACTGGTCTGAGGGTGTAGTGTTCCTGTACTTCCCTATCCCGGCCTCAACAACTGTAGTTGCAAAAGAACTGGTAGAAAACAAGCGAGTGTTTTGGGCGTTCGTCGGCCACGCTCTTATGCCAAAATATCAGTCAATCATCGAAACTAAAGAAAAAATGATAGTGCCTGTAATTGATATGTCTTCAAACCCGCTGCTCAGAACAGTCGCAAACTGGCTGAAAGAACAAAAATAGTGGACAAACTGCCTAGTTTCACTTCTAAATATAGTTTTTTTTCGCTTTAGAGGCCGCATAATTGAAAACGCTATGCGTTAAAGGGTCAGTCTTCTCTGGGAAAGCTGAAGGAGCAAAATTCATCAAGCTCCCATGGGTCAAAAAGCAGATCAAAGAAAAAATAGGTTTTGATCCCTACAATGGAACACTGAATCTACGACTCGCTAACGGAGACAGCCTCAAACTGGATAAAGTGCTAAAGACAGCCAAGCCAATCGAAATCTCACCTGAAACCGGCTACTATCCTGGAAAATGTTTCAAAGCGCGAATGAAGCGCAGCATACAATGCGTCGCCATAATCCCACAAATACCAAATCATCCGAAAAACGTTCTAGAAATCATTGCACCATTTAACTTGCGAGAGAAGCTGCATCTCAGAGATAATGACACAGTCGAGATTGTGTTAGAATGTTGAAGAACTACCCTTTATGCTTGCTCTTCAGGAAAGCCTCTACATACTCGTCAAAACATTCATTCTTCTTCAAATAAAGACCATATCTTACAAGAGCGTTCATAGCTCTTGCCGCATCTTCCGGCGAAGAATAAGCTGGGATTTCCAGTTTATCAAATCTGAAGCGCGTATATAAGGCCATTTCTGTTTCACCTATGTCGCAAGCAACGATAGGCTTGTGATACTTAGAGGAAACCTTTGCCACTCTGTCGATAAAGTCTTCTTGAAGTGCAGGCGTATGGTGCAGGCCAAGCATTATGATGCCGCAAATCTCTGGATCTTGAAAGAGGATTTCTGTGGTAAGCTCAAACATTTCAGACGTGCCGGAGCCTGTTATGTCCACGGGGTTGAGATTTGTTGCGAATTTTGGAAGTCGTCCCTCTTCCTTGAGTTTCTCGAATTTGTGCGTGGTTTTTTCAGAGAAGCGTTTAACCGTCAAGCCTTTTAGTTCGCACTCGTCAACAGCCATTATGCCTGGACCGCCAGCGTCTGTGATTACTCCAACGTTGACTCCTGCTGCAGGAGGCTGCATGACCAGAGCTTTTCCAGCATCAAAGAACTCTTCCATGTCTTTTGCCCTCAAGATTCCTGTTTGAGCGAAAACGGCATCGTAGATTCGGTCCGAACCAGCTATGGCTCCCGTGTGTGAAGCCGCAGCTCTCGCTCCTGCCTCTGATCTTCCTGATTTTATGGCTACAATAGGCTTCTTCTTCGTCACTTTTGTTGCTACTCTGATGAATTCTCTTCCAGTTTTTATGTCTTCAACATACAGCAGTATAACTCTAGTTTCGTCATCATACAGCAAATAGTGCAACATCTCTGTCTCGGTCACGTCGCATTTGTTGCCGAAGCTCACAAACTTGCTAATTCCAATCTGCCGCCCCGCCAAATAGTCAAGCGCTGAAACGCCGAAAGCTCCACTTTGAGTCACTATCGCAATGTCTCCAGGTCTCGGACGTGGCGTGGCGATAACCTCATCTCCAGTCATTAGGATTTTCGTTTCGGGCAAGAACAACATGTCCACGCCCGTTCTAGTGTCAAAAACTCCGAGACAGTTGGGTCCCAGAATACGGATTCCAGCTTTTTTTGCTATGGCCAAGACTTGATTTTCAAGCTCATGATTGCCAATTTCGCCGAAGCCCGAGCTTATTATGACCGTTGCCTTTGCCTTCTTTGTAACAATGTCCTTCATTATGTCCGGCACAATCTTTGCCGGAACAACGACAACAACAAGCTCGACTTCACCTTCAACATCCCTCAATGTCGGGTGACATTCAAATCCTAGAATGGAATCCTCATTCGGATTAATAGGATAGATCTCTCCTTTGAAAACTCCCCGCCTTTTGTTCTCAACAAAGTTTTTGAAAATGACGTGTCCCGCCTTGTTTATCCGTTTTGTCGCTCCGACAACTGCCACTGAGCTCGGGTTGAAGTATGTTTCAAACTGCTTGACTGAGGAGTCCATTCTAATGTTCACCTTTTTCTTCTAACAATGACTATGGGTTTATGTTTTACTGTCTCAAGCATCTCCCAAGTAACTTGAGCCAGACCTGTGTCAAACTTCTCAGCCATATCCCAGACAGTTCTGCCGGCACCGTAGCCTCTGGCACGATTAGCGACGTCAGCGATCTCGAGAGCTGTTTCAACGTTCAACCTACATCCCGCAACAGCCACAGGCGTCGCTCTTCTTCTAAGCCTTAACATCCTACCAGCAACATAGCTGAAAACTCCGCCAAACGAAACAATACCCTTAATGGGTTCGGGCCGCGGAGTAAAATGAAAGCTTCGTATGGAATAGGTCTTGTCAGTGTCCACAATTAGGACACAAACTTTTCTTCGCAGTTGTCGCCATAGACAAAAACCGATGCTTTCTGCCACCTTCTCCGCATTTTCCAATGGCAGGCCCACATAAGAATATGGCAAGTTGCTTCCGTCAATTCCGCCTTCCGAACCGAACATTAAGGCCTGCAAAAGCCCACATCTCTGCAATGCAAGTTGCTTGTGGCGGCTACCACACTCAAAAGGATAGTTGCGAAGACGCTCACTGGTTTTTCTCTGAAATCGACATAAGACGCCCAGGAAATATCCCCAAATCATGGGCATCCAAAGTCTTGCGATTATTCTTGCGTTAATGCTGGGCTTCAGGGGTTCTTCATCAGCTATGTTGTTCTTTGCAGTGGAAATCGCCTTCTCAGATATTACAAGGAAGTCTCCATCAGCAATTTTGCCTTCAACTGCGTGAACTATGTTTTTCAGATAGTCTTCGTGGGGTTTCCAGTATTTGGTGGAAACGATCAGAACTTTGTACTTGTTCATCTGTATCGCATTTCATCAACAAACGATTGTGTGTTTACGGGTTCTGAAATCGTTTCTTTATCTCTGTAATATTGCATTCTGCTGGCTTCATCTTGCCTTCTGGGCAATATCCTAGTTCAACACAGTTTGGTCCAGCGTTCTCAAACAGTGCAGGCGTCGCTTTCTTAGCTTGTTTGAGCATCTCAACTGCTACTTCTCTCATCTCCCATTGCGCGCGTGCACAGCAGCGAACGTTGAAGAAGTGGCGCAGTTCACGAGCGTTCATCGTTACCATTATGTTTGTCTTAGCCGCGTTTGGGAGAATGAATCGTGCGTCTTCCTTTGGAATTTCCATCCTTAACAGGTTTTGATAGGTTTCAGAGATTTTCTCCAGCGTACTGTCATAGATTTTTTCCGCCTCTTTGTTGTTCGCTATGCTTGAAGGTGTAACGTAGTTCTCCGATGTGTCATAGGCGACGTAGCGTTGGCTCTGCTGAGTGTAAGAGGCAATGCGGTGTCGAACAAGCTGGTGTGTCATTGCTCTCGAGGCACCTTCGATGCTGAAAGTGAAGGAGGCATGTTCAATCACGGAGCAATGTCCATAGTCCGTCACGCGTTTGATTCTGCGTTTCGCCGTTTCAGCATCCATGCTTTGAAACATTTCAGATGGGCTTCCGCTTTTGGTTGAGGTCAAGGCTGCAGCGCCGCATAGTCTTTCAGCATCAGCGGTATAACGGAGAAGTTTGACTTTCAATTTGGCGTTTCTCTCCTGTTTGAGTATTTGGACTAATCTGGTTTTAAAGCCGTCGCTAACTCAGTTTCTCATCAATAATAGTGTGTCTGCGTTTTAAACGTGGGCGTAGATGCGGTCGCTGGTGTATTGGCCGCTCGTCATTTCGCTTTCTATTTCGTGAAGCAGCATTATTCGTCTGAACGTCGGCGGGTGTGTCGAGAACCACGTGTTCATTCGCGCCCAAGTTGATTTGGCTTCTTTTTCCATGGCAAGCTCCAACTCGTGCTCATCTAAAACCCCGTCATGATCTAAATCGTACTCTTGTTTTTTGTCCATTATCTCCGCTATTTCTTGCTTGGCCATTGCTGGGTCGCCGATGTAGAATGCTCTTGCTCCTGTGGGCGGTTTCTGAGAAAGGGACAAACCGTATGTGATTTTTGTTAGAGCGCTTTCTAGGCTTCTCGGTGAGCCTGTCAAATAAGCAGAGTACGAATCCGCATAGTGTTCGCGCAGTCTGCTAAGCCGCATAACGAACAGCAAAGAAATAATGTAGACTACGTAGGATATTGCTCCGATCGCTACCAGGGCGGCTCTCATGCTTCCTTCTTCTCTGTTTCTTGATGATCCTCTTGCGAACCATGCGGCTCCCCATGTTCCTCTGGCAATTATGTATGCTATTAGCGGCAATGCTGAGAGAATAGTCATAACTATGTAGTCTTTGTGTTTTATGTGCCCCAGTTCGTGTCCGATCACGCCTTTCACTTCATCTTCGTTAAGATTTCGCAGCAATCCTTCATGAACTGCAAGGGTGGCGCCGCTTGCGGTTCTTCCAAAAACAAAGGCGTTAGGCGTCTGGTCTGGGACAATGGCTAGTTTGGGCATCGGTAGACTGCTTTTGGCTGCTAAGTCCTTGACTGTGGATTCGAGCCATGGATTCTCTCCAGGCTTCAAATATTGCAGATGCGTTGAGGCAGCAACAACGGCTGGGCCTATGAGGTATTGAAACAGTATGAAGAGGGCAGTCAGAATCACTGAGAAGATGAGATCCAGCTGGATTATGAACATTATCACAGAAAGAAACATGGCGAACACTAAGCTGACGAGGAATATTGACGTTCCCATGGCCAGTTTCAGTTGACCAAGCCTTGCCATACTGTTCACTTCGACCCATATGACAAAGACTATGGGACTTAAAGTTTTCTAAACTGCCATAACGAAAACCAGTAATAACTGATTCATGCGTAGCCGTAAAAGAAACTATATACCCGCTGTCTCTGTTGATGAAGGCTGTCTTGCTCTTATCCTTGTTTAGACCTCTTGCATTCTTCTTGCAACACAAACTATTCATAGCATCTGAGAAAACCCTCCATAAACGCTTATTTATCAAGCATTTAATTCGTTACTCATGGAGGAGGCTCAATTGGAGACATCAGCCTTTCAAAATGTTAGAAACCAAATTGGTTTTTGCGGAATCTGGTGCGGCAGTTGCTTGGGTGGCAATGGCGCAGTACAGGAACTAACAAGAAAATATGAGCAGATCGTCAAGCGCAGCCAGCTCGCATTAGAGAAGTGGGCTTCTAAGGAATTTGGTTTCAACGGGTTTATGAAAAGTCTTGCTTGCATAGAAACTATGCAGTTGTGCCCAGGTTGCAGAAAGGGAGGCGGACCTCCAACCTGTAATATTCGAATTTGTGCGCTCGGAAAAAGCCTAACTGATTGCAGCCTGTGCAATGAACTTGCAGACTGCAGAAACTTTGAGCATCTTGAGAAAACTAATCCAAAGATCAAAGAGGAGCTGTCAAAACTTAAAACTGCAAGCCAAGACGAACTTCTCAAGAAGTGGACAGACGAGCTGGCGCAGAAATGGCCTCACTGCATACTAATATGCAAAGCTCCAAAGCAATAGCAAGGCACATATTATGGTTACCATCGTTTGACCTGACTGCCATAATCTCCGCGGGTGCAGACCTCCTTCCAGCAGTTTCCACTGTAATACAGCTACTGCACAGGAGAAGCACAGAAACTTGATTGCCATGAAACTTTTTGAATGGACGGAAAACGAAAGGCTCCGCAAGGCGTTTAGATGAGTTGAGGAAGAGTTCCATTTCTCAGCCTAGCGTGGTGCCGAAAGTAGTTTTGCACTTGTGGTCAAGTGGCGGGCTCTTGTGTCTACTCTTTTTGCTTCAGACCAGTGGTGCATTTTATGTTCATCTGCAACGAGAGTTATTGATTGCAAAGTTGCTCATTGAGGTTGAGCTAGAGAGATGATTGATTCTGTCAATCGCTGCAACGCAACAGGCGGTTTTCAATTTTCTAGTATTTGATGCTGAGGTACAGTAAGATGGCTAGTGCCACAGACGTAAATAGGTCTGGCAACAGGGCAAACGGTCCTAAACCGAACGCTCGGAAACCAAAAGCCCATGTCACAAATGGGTTGGAGGCAAGAGCATTCAGAAGTAAGACCAATGAAAATATTATTAGTCCAATTGTGAACTCTGATCGTGTCTTCCGGTATATGCTAATGTATGTGATCAACAGGAAGATTAGGAAAGTCACATTGATCGTGGAAACTACTGTTTTTGCAATGTAGAAAAACTCTATGTCGCCAGGAATATTTTCTGGAGGTCGCTCGTGAGGTTCCCAAGGTTCCCGGGGAAAATGTGGAAACCACAAGGTCGATGTAGCCCAGAGTGCTGCTAAAATAGCTACCACTATTAAGGTAGTTAGTATTAGCCAAGTCTTCATGTTTCTATTCATATGATGCTTCATTTGCTCTACTCCTTTTTCTACTTTTTCCAGATTTTCTTCAGAATCTCCTCAAACAAACCGTAATTTTCATCCATCGCTGGGGACAAGAAATACGTCTTACCGTATCCGTCTCCAGCTGATGTGATTATTCTGTTCTTCTCAAGAACTCCAAGATGATGCCTTATTGTCCGGTAATCCATTCCAAGCAGGTTCGCCAACTGATTCGCGTTTTGCGGAGTCTCCTTCAGGGTCCCAATTATCTTGGCACGAGTCGCGCCCCCTTTCGTGCCTGCAATGAGCCACCCCAGCAAATACTTCAACGGACGCGCGTTAGTCGCCATTCATACTGCTCCGCATAGACCGAGTTTTTGATAAACGTATTTGGACTAGGGTAATAAGCGTGTCTCTCAATTTCTCACTGCTAAATCTGACAAGAATGTGGCTAGATTAGGAATAGAATAGGATTGAATTCTGAAAAACCCCTTAATAATTCGCAGGGGGTCATGAAAGATTTGGAGGTTGAGAACAAGTCCGCAGCACCCTATTCTTCAAAAAAGGGACTCGTGAAGGTCTAGAGTAGTTGAAGACAATGTTTCCTTTCTCCTCTCCTTTCTCCTTTCAGCTGCTCTGGACTTTAACGGGAACCACGAAGAATAGAAAGACAACCGCTAGCAGAGATCACGACATGGACACGCTGATGTTGATATCATTATCGGTGGCAGTTATGAAGAAATGGCGACTCATCATTCGTTTCTCGAATTGGTTTGGTAAGTTTCAACCCAACTATTTCATGCTTCTGATTAGGAGTAGATTTGGGTATAATTCTGAAAAACAGTTTAATAATTCACTGTTCTTAAAGACTTTTGAACCAAGGGAGATGGCAGCAGTGAACAACTATAAAGCTTTTGATAAAAGTCCAGTGGAACGATGTCAAAATCAACTGCTTGCCACTCCCCCTTTTTTGGATTAAATGTGACGTGTGTGTGAAGGTGAATTATGTGGGTGCTTTGACAAGAGCTGTTAGAAATGTCTCGAGAAGGAAAATGAGGGCACTCTTGGTAGTAATTGCTTTGGGTTTCTCTATGGCAATAATGATTTCCATTCCTGCAGGCATTATAGCAAACCAAGAATCCACGCAGAGCATGACTGAGAATTTTAGCAACACGATGAGTAACATGCAGGAGGAAATCAATAAGACAGCTACATTAATAGAATGTCAAACTTCATCTGGACGAGGCATGCGATCGGGGATGCCATCAGGTGCCCCATCTGGAATGCCACCGTCTGGATTTACACAGGAAGAAGTCTTCGTAAATGAAACTGTTGTCGAAGAAATTCGTTCTATTGAAGGCGTCAAGGATATTGTGCCATTTCTTGAAAAGTCATCCAATGAAACAACTTCGGAAACCATAAATGGGCCAGGCGGAAGAACCTTCACGATTAACAGACCTCTCTACACGATCACAGGAATTCCTCTGAATTCTTCTTTCATCGATGACTATTCCGTACTGCCAACAAACATAACAGTGGGCAGAAATCTACGCGAAGGAGATAGTGGGGTTGTTCTCATGAGTTCAAACCTCACAGAATATTTTAGAGTAGTGGTTGGTGACAAAGTAAAGATCAACGGTGAGTCCTTCACGGTGGTAGGAGTCTATGACTCATCGGATCAAGGCCGCATGGAAACAAGAACGGCGTACATGAGTCTTTCTGATGCTCAGACTGTAACCGGCCAAACAGGAAACGTAAGCAGGCTTGACGTGTACGCAGAGAATGTTTCCAGTGTAGATGGAATAGCTGACGTCATCGAAGCAGCGTATTCGGAACTTTATGTCACGACCTACAAAGACCGCTTGACGAACCTTGAGAACATGCAGGAAATGTATACGCAAACATTGACTAATGCTGAATCAACTCTTGATCAGACACAGACGGTCGCAACCCAAGAGATCGGCATAGCAGTGGTAGCTACAAGTTTGATTGTGTTTTTTGTGATGCTATATACTGTGCGCGAAAGGACAAAAGAGATTGGCACATTCAAAGCGATAGGCTTCAGCAACTGGAATGTCATGAGCCAATTTATGCTCGAAGGAGTGCTTATGAGCGTAATGGCAGGCATAGTCGGTATTGCGATAGGATATATTGCAGCACCCGTTTTTTCATCGCTTTTGCTCCCTCACATAAATCTGTTCGGCGGCTCATCACAAACCCGTTTTCAACCCACTTTCGGATCTGCAAATCCTGAATCCCCTACATTGGGAGCTGCTGCAACTCTAAATCCTCAACTTATATTGCTGGCATTTGGCGCGGCCTTATTGCTAGGAGCCATAGGTAGCTTGTATCCAGCTTGGAGAGCAGCCAAAACAAAACCTGCGGAGGCAATGAGATATGAGTGAGTCCATTTTGAAAACAGAGAAGCTGACCAAGATTTTTACAATGGGTAAGCGCAAAATCTCCGCCCTTTCCGGGGTTAATCTTCAAGTGAATAAAGGCGAGTTTATTGCGATTATGGGGCCTTCCGGTTCAGGCAAGACGACATTGTTGAATGTTTTAGGTTGCCTCGACACTCCAACTGATGGAATGATGACATTAAACGGGATAGATGTCACAAAGCTATCTGAGAAAAAACTCTATAGCATAAGAAGAAACGAAATCGGTTTCATTTTTCAGACTTTTAACTTGTTTCCATACTTGAATGCCCGAGAAAATGTCGAGCTTCCTATGGAATGCACGAAGAAATCAAAGAGCGAGAGAGGAAAGAGATCTCGCGAATTATTGGAAATGGTCGGCTTGTCAGGAAGAGAAGAACATAGGCCTCACCGATTGAGCGCCGGAGAACAGCAAAGAGTAGCTATTGCGCGAGCGTTAGCGAATAATCCAGCCATCGTTTTGGCAGATGAACCAACTGGAAACTTGGATACAGAGAACAAGCACGAAATTGTTAGGCTGCTCGGTAGATTAAATATCAATCAAGGAACTACAATTATAATGGTTACTCATGATAGCCAGATAGCTTCGCACACTGAAAGAATTCTCTTTCTCAGCGATGGAAAAATTACAAAGGAAAAGCAAGGTCTTCATCTTGTGAAGAAGAAGCTCATGTGTCCCTACTGTGGTAGCAGGATACAGCTCAGCGACGCAAGGTGTCCTTCTTGCAAGAAAAGACTGTGAGCACATAAGGAGG
>JBGPAV010000030.1:0-9674 GCA_041480925.1 Bathyarchaeia archaeon
ATTGTAGGCAAATAAAAAATCTTTTGGGCTAACATAACATTAATAATGGAGAAAATGGTAGCAGTTATGTTGAGAGTATACGGTGAGCTTTAAATGAGCAAAAAGAAGAAGGAATCATCGGGACCAATGCCCGCTGCTAGTGCCGGCTTAATGCGTTTCTTTGAGGAAGAAACCGACGGCATCAAGATTAGACCTGAGATACTTGTGATTGCCTCGGTCGCCATGATAGTCGTGTGTATTCTGGCCCAGAAGTTCTTTCCAGCAGGCTGAGAAGAGGAATATCTAGCGTCTTGGCGGAGGCGCATGAAGCACTTCTATTCTTTGAACAGAATTAAGGTGTATAAATATCTCGCTTCTCTCTTCACGGCTTGCAACTTGAGGTATCGGCTGAGCTATCGTTGCCCGCAATATGACTGCCTCAGCGTCTGAAAGCCATATGCCTGCAGGTTCTGTTGTAACTGCGGTGAGGGTTCCTTCAAAACCATATGATGGATCTACGATCACCCGTATTTCTTTTCCCATGTTTTTTTCAAGCATGTGAAAGATAGTTAAGGGTGGCCCTTGCTCTGGCATAGATTCCGCAAAACCTCAGTAATTGACTTTTGAAAGATTAAACAGTTGTCCTTCTTAAACCATGTGGTGCCAATACCATCAAACATTGAACTCAGGAATATAATTCATATGATTGTGCCTCAAAATTCGCATAACATCATCATTCTAATTCGTACACGAGCTAGAAACTTCGGATTTTTCATGTGTTTTCACGATAATTTAATATCGTTCTCACTACTTTCTAGAAAGTCCGTTTCAGAGGATGAAAGTTTGACAAAAGTCTCTCTCAATGAGACAATGGACAACGCAGTGAAGCATTATGCTTCGCTCTTCAAGCTTCCATCATATACCAGAGTTGTGTTGTTTCAGGCTCTGATTTGCGTTGGAGGCAGCTTGTTATCCACGATAGTTCTCTCTCCTTCTCAGAAGGGATTGATTGATGGAGCTCTGTTTGGATGTTCTCTGCTTCTTGCAAATCTCCTGCTTGACCTTGCCATCAGCAAACTGATACTGAGACATAATCCTATCTACGATTTGAGACGAACTGCCGTGTTGTCTCTTTTCTGTTTGATCCTGTGGTTTGCATTCGTCCTTGTTGGTGATGTAATAGCGCTCTACGCGGTTGAGTCTGCGTGGTGGATGAGGTTTTGCCTTTTGGGGTTTTCAGCAGTATTGATCTTCAGGTTGATAGTTTTCAACGCTAGTTCAGATGATGACAACGGAAAACTGTTTTTTGCCGCATTTGTTCAACCTTGTAGCCTCTTAGCTCCATTGTTGATGCTCTGGGTTGCGTTAGGTTTTTCGATAAGCGCCCAACTGGTGTTGTTTCTGTTTTTCGCTTCTGTTGTAGGGATCGTTGCAAGTTATTCTTTCCTTCATCTTGTCAACCAAGTTGGAAAGAATTCTCTCGGTATTCCCTCTTTGAAGCTTTTCAAGGCATTTTTGCTGAATTGGATAGAGAACTTGAACGGCCCCTTTGAGCAGTTTTTGGAAGAGCTTGGGGAAGAGCAAGATGTCGAGGTTTCGCTGATGAAGTTTGCCTCTGATAAGACTAAAGCGGTTATGATAATTCCTTCTGTCCATCCTGGTCCTTTCAAGAACATTGGAAGCAGTATTCTACCGGCGTTGCTTAAGAACGCGGTTGAAAAGGAGTTTGGATGCGTCGCATGCGCTCCACACGGGTTGTTTGGTCACGAACTTGATTTGGCTTCGCAACTTCAGAATCAAAGCATAATTAGACATGTTGTTGAAGGAGTGAATTTTGAGGCTGCCGCTGCAAAAGCGTCGCCCTTCACTACAGTAAGCAACGGCGTTGCCACTGCTTGCTGTCAAGTCTTTGGCAATTCTGCTTTTCTTTCGATCACTTTGTCTCCAAGCACAACGGAAGATTTCCCGCAAGAGTTGGGAGTATTTGTCCAGCAAGAAGCCAAAAAATATGGTTTGGAATGCTGTATCGTTGTCAACGCGCATAACAGCATCAACGGCTTCAACAACACGAACGAAGCCTTAGACTCATTGAAAGATGCGGCTACTAAGTGTTTGGAGAAAGCGTCATCTATGAAGCAGTTAACATTCGAGGTCGGAGCATCTACGTTGTGTCTGAAGGAATTTCGATTACAGGACGGCATGGGAGACGGAGGAATCACTGTGACTGTGGTTAAAGTCGGCGACCAGAAGACTGCTTACGTGGTTGTTGATGGTAATAACATGATTTCTGGACTGCGTGAGAAAATCCTGTCCGCTCTTCACGACTTGGGTGTTGACGCGGGCGAAGTTTACACTACTGACACGCATTCAGTCAACGCCGTGATTCTTGGAAGACGCGGATATCATCCAGTAGGAGAAGCAATTCCGCATGAGAAACTGATCGAATACATCAAAGAAGCGACACGGACCGCTTTGACAAGACTTGAACATGTGAAAGCTGGTTGTCGTAGTATTGTCATACCACGTATCAAGGTGATTGGTGAAGAGCGACTGGAAACTTTGTCTCTTCTCACCGACAAGGGACTGCAGAGGGCAAAAAAAATCATAGGGCCAATTTGTGTTGGCAGTGGTCTTCTTTTGATGTTGTTTTTGCTGCTTGTTTAACCCAATATTAATATGGCAGAACTTTTAGAGGTCTCATTTGAGCCTAAGCCGCGCCTATCAGTTCCACATCCCAGAAGCAAGAGGCGAAAACAAACGGTTTAGAATCGGAAGAGGCAGAACAGTATGGGCAAGATTGAAATAGATGCGAAATTCTGTAAAGGTTGCACGCTTTGCATTAATTTTTGCCCTCAGAAATGTATCCGAGTAGCCGAGCATGTGAGCAAACAAGGATATCATCCGGCAGAATTTTATGACCCTCAAAGCAAGTGTTCAGGGTGTACATTGTGTGCTCTCGTTTGTCCTGACGCTGCTATCACAGTTTATCGAGAGCAGAAAGCGGTTGGTGAGAAGAAATGACTGAAAAGAAGTTTATGGCTGGAAATGAAGCGATTGCCGAAGCAGCGGTTTTGGCAGAATGCCGATACTATTTTGGGTATCCAATAACGCCGCAGAACGAGATCGGCGAATACATGTCTTGGAGGCTTCCAGAAGTCGGGGGAACATTCCTTCAGGCAGAGAGCGAAGTGGCTGCAATATATATGGTGTTCGGGGCTGCAGGTGCAGGAGCAAGAGTGATGACGTCTTCATCAAGCCCGGGAATCAGCCTCATGCAAGAAGGAATATCCTACATTGCTGCGGCAGAAATCCCCTGTGTTATTGTGAACATGATGAGAGGTGGCCCGGGACTTGGAGGAATACACCCATCACAATCAGACTATTTCCAAGCAACCAAAGGCGGAGGCCACGGTGATTATCATTTGCTTGTGTTGGCTCCCTCCACTGGTCAAGAAGCTGTAGCTCTTACGATGCTGGCGTTTGATCTTGCTGACAAATACAGGAATCCTGTCATGATTTTGGGCGACGGCAACATAGGCCAGATGATGGAGTCTATAGAGTTTAAACCTCAAGAAAGCACGGTTACTCTTCCAAGGAAAGATTGGGCGATTACTGCTGAGTCAGGCAGAAAGCGGAATCTGATCAAAACATTGTATCTTGATCCAGTCATCTTGGAGAAGCGAAATCTTGCGATTCATCAAAAGTTGCGTGAGGCAGTAAAGAACGAAGTGCGTTTTGAATCGTTCATGACTGAAGATGCGCAGATAGTCATTGCAGCTTATGGAACTGTCGCTAGAATTGCCAAAACAGCAATCAAAGTGTTGCGTGAAAAAGGCTTGAAAGTTGGGCTGTTGAGACCTATCTCGCTCTACCCGTTTCCGTATCAAGTTTTCGCTCAAATGGCGGAAAGGGTGAAGGATTTCTTGGTAGTTGAGATGAGCATGGGCCAGATGATTGAGGATGTAAAACTCGGAATGTGTGGAAAAAGCAGGATTCACTTCTACAACAGGGTTGGCGGAATGGTTCCAAGCTACGAGGAAATTATTTCCGAAGTTGAGAAAATCACTAAGGAGGCAAAATGAAAATGGAAGTTGTCTTTCAGAGATCGAAGACTCTTACTCAAGCAAATACGCACTATTGCCCAGGCTGTGGCCATGGAGTAATACACAGGTTGGTAGCTGAAGTTATTGATGAACTTGGGATACGCGAGAAGACAGTGGTTGTGGCTCCGGTGGGTTGCGCTGTTCTACTTTACAACTACTTTGACTTAGATGCGTATGAAGCGGCTCATGGTCGTGCACCAGCTATTGCGACAGGCTGCAGGAGAGTTCATCCAGAAGCTGTGGTTTTCACATATCAGGGAGACGGCGATCTGGCTGCTATTGGTACAGCAGAAATTGTTCACGCTGCAACCCGAGGAGAAAAGATCACCACGATATTCGTTAATAATGCGATCTATGGAATGACTGGAGGCCAAATGGCTCCTACAACATTGATTGGGCAGAAGAGTACTACGACGCCGATGGGCAGAGTAGCAGAAAAAGCTGGTTATCCGATTCGCGTATGCGAGATGCTTTCCACATGTGAAGGCGCCGTCTACATTGCTAGGGTTAGCGTAAGCAGCCCAAAGAACGTGGTTCAAGCCAAAAAAGCCATAAAGAAAGCGTTTGAGACTCAGCTCAAGGGTTTGGGTTTCTCCTTGGTGGAAGTCTTGTCCCAGTGCCCAACAAACTGGCATCTGACTATAATGGAATCATTGAAATGGGTTGACGAAAAGATGGCTTCTTACTACCCGCTGGGGGAGTTTAAAACTCCAAAGGAGAGCTAAAGCATGGCAAAGTTAGACAGGACAGTTTTTTATGAAGATGTCGTGATGGCTGGTTTCGGTGGCCAAGGCTTGATGTTTATTGGTAAACTTCTGGCTTACAGTGCTATGAAAGAAGGAAGAAATGTTACTTGGATTCCCTCGTATGGCCCTGAGATGCGTGGCGGAACAGCTAACTGTACCGTGATAGTTTCAAGCGATGAAATCGGATCGCCTACAACGCTTCGTCCGCGCTCAGTAATTGTCATGAACAATCCTTCTATGGAGGCTTTTGAGCCGAAACTGCAAAACAACGGATTGCTTCTTATCAGTAGCTCGCTGATTAATCGCCCAGTAACACGTAGTGACGTGAGAGCCGTTGTGGTTCCTGCAAGCGAACTTGCTGCTTCTGCAGGGAACAAAAGAGCGGCAAACATGGTTATGCTTGGAGCCTATGTTGCACTAACGAAGGCTGTTGCCAAAGAGAGCATAATCACAGGTTTGAAAGAGTTGTTTGGGAAGAAGCTTGACGCATTTGAGGCTAATGTTCGAGCTTTCGAGGAAGGAATGAAATTCGTCAACAAGGCAACGAGCTAGACCTTGTGTTGATATGGAATTTTGCGTAGTGAGCTGTGCGTCTGTTTGCACACTACACGGAAAGGTGTGAGAAGTCTAAATCAGTGATATAAACTGCCTTACATCGAACAGCGCTATCAAAAACAAGTGATAGTGGTATTGCGTGACAGAACCAAAACAGAAGAAAGAACCTGAGAGAAAAGAGAGAACATTAACACCTGAGAGAAACACGTCGAAAACAGAGGTCAGTGACAAGGCTGTGTTAGTCGGTCAAAAACCTGTGAAGAACTACATGATTGCTTGCATAACGGCATTCACCGGCGGCTCAAACCAAATAGTTATCAAAGCTAGAGGACGCGCGATATGCAAAGCTGTCGATACTTTCGAGTTGTTGAGACGAGCATTCATGAAGGATGTGCAGCTACAGGAAATCAAAATCTGCACCGAACAGGTTACCCGAGAAGGCGATCAAAAATCTAACGTTTCAGCCATAGAGATCACATTGACCAAACCCTAGAACGTTTTTCTTGCTAAAACAAAGAGTATCTGCCGATAGGTTACGTGTTGCTATCATTCCAGTTGTTCATGTTTCTTTTCAACGAAGCACATCGGTAGCTATATAAAACCGTCTTTTCTAACCGTAATCTCCAATTGGTGATGTGACATGAGCAATTACCCGAAGATTGTAGTTACGCCGCCAGGACCTAAAGCGAGAGAACTTGTCAAGAAAGACGAACAACTAATATCGCCATCCTATGGACGGTTTTATCCGCTTGTTGTTGAATCAGGAAAAGGCTGCATAGTCAAAGACGTTGATGGAAACGAGTTCATAGACTTCAACTCAGGGCTAGTGTGTATGAACGTCGGACACAATCATCCAAAGGTTGTGTCAGCCATAAAAAACCAGTGCGACCGCTTCTTGCACTACTCCAACACGGACTTTTACTATCGAGAAGTAATCGAGTTAGCTGAAAAGCTTGCCCGGATCACTCCCGGGTCACCTGACAAGAAAGTCTACTTCGGCAACAGCGGAGCTGAAGCCGTTGAAGGAGCCATCAAAATTGCCAAGTGGCACAGCCGCAGACAGCTGTTCATTGGATTCATCAGCGCTTTCCACGGCCGCACGATCGGTGCCCTTTCATTCACTGCAAGCAAACCTACTCAGAAACGCTACTTCTTCCCGCTGATGCCTGGAGTCACTCACGTGCCTTACCCCTACTGCTACCGTTGCCCGTTTAAGCTGAGCTATCCAAGCTGCCATTACTGGTGCGTTGACTTCATTGATGAGTATGTTTTACAGAAGTATGTACCGCCCGAAGACACAGCTGCAATATTGGTGGAGCCAATACAAGGCGAGGGCGGTTACGTTGTCCCACCTCCAGAATACTTCCAGCGTCTAAAGAAGATCGCTGACAAGTACGGCATGCTATTTATCGTGGACGAAGTTCAAGCAGGAGTTGGCAGAACAGGGAAGTGGTGGGCTATCGAACACTGGGGTGTTGAGCCGGACATTGTTTGTAGTGCAAAAGGACTTGCATCAGGCCTGCCTTTAGGTGCAACAATTGCCAAATCCAAAGTGATGGACTGGGTTCCAGGTTCACACGCAAGCACTTTCGGCGGAAACCCGCTCTCATGCGTCGCAGCAAGCGCCGTCATAGACGTGATACAGGAAGAGAAGCTTCTTGACAACGCGACTAAGCAAGGCGCCTACATCATGAAGAGGTTCGGCGAACTGGAAGACAAGAGCGAAATCATAGGCGATGTCAGAGGAAAAGGCTTGATGATCGGCGTCGAGATAGTGGAGAACAAGGATAACAAGAAGCCGGCTCCTCAGAAAGCTGGCGAGATCATGATGCGATCGTGGAAACGCGGCGTCAGCGTTATCACATGCGGAGCTTCAACGATCAGAATCGCGCCGCCACTGATAATCACTAGAGAACTAGTTGACTCAGCTTTGAACATACTTGAGACTTCAATAAAGGAAGTTGAAAAAGAAGCTTAAGCCGCGTATCTGCGTGAAACTTCGAAAACTTACGATAGGCGACTATGAAGCTATAACTAGTCTGTGGACGAAAGCCAAGCTGCCTTTCAAGCCGCGTGGAAGAGACAGTCGAGAAGCATATCCCGCTGAAATGGCGGCAAACCCTGATTTTTTTGTAGGAGCCTTTGAAGATAACAACTTGATTGGAATAATTGTTCTCAGTTGCGACCTGCGAAAGGGCTGGATCAACCGTTTAGCAGTAGATCCTGAGTGCAGACGGCGCGGGGTCGCATGTGCCCTCGTTGCTGAGGCTGAGAAGATTTTCAGAAGGCGAGGCGTGAAGCTGTTTTGTGCGTTAATTGAGGAAGGTAACGTTGTCTCAAAGCAACTGTTCAAACATTGTGGCTACAGTGAGGACAGAAGCATAGCTTACTTCAGCAAGCGTGACAACGAAGACATATAGTTTTAATACGTGTTCTATGAAAACGCGTCTGCTATCTGTTGTCTAGAAGTTGCTTGGTTTTGCTATTACCTCTTTAATGCGGAGAGCGAAGAACTTGGCGGCGTGGGATGGGTGTATTCTGAGTGCGGTGTCTGCGCCTTTGCCTGTTCCGCCTATGGCGATAACGTCTCTGTCTACAGGGATCAGTCCAGCGTCTGCCGCCATCAACGTTATTTCAACGCAGACCTTGGTTCCTTCTCCCATCAACCTAAGTGTGTTGGCCATGATCTCTAAAGGCTGTATTGTGCCAAAGTCCTTCCGTATCGCCCTTTCTGCACTGCTCAACGCGTGAGTGCCAGTGAAGATCTTGGCGCCACTTGCCAGTATCTCCTGTCCGTACTCGTCTTTTAGCTCTGTTTTACCGGGGTCTTGAAAACCGAAAGCATGAGTGACGACAATAACATTACAGTCTTTGAACAGTTTGGCGGCTTTGGCTCCGGTCTCACCTGTGGTTGAGGCAACAACTACGTCTGTGATCTTCTCTTTCAAAGCATATTCTCTGGCTGTCTTCAGTAAAGTGTCTGTGTTCTGTTTTCCTGGTTCACTGAAGTATGTCGTTTTCTTTTCTTCCGCGTTCATGATTTATCACCAATTGACATTTGCCTTAGGGTTTTTGTGAATGACCCTGATGCAGGCTGCTCTTTTTCTGCGGTTTTCGTTTCAATTCCGTGCCGCAGACTTGGCATTTCTTGATGTTGCTGTCTGCCGGGTACTGCTTGTAGCAAGCTGGACAGTATCTTATCCATTGCCAGCGGCGGCGTATGCCAAAAGTCGCCAGCGAAGCGAACTCCATGCCCATCTGGTTAGCAACATTTTGTATTGAGTAGTCATCTGTGATGATCAGGGGTGAGTAGCCGCCTGTCTTCAGTTCCAAAGCTAGCGCAAGCAGTTGCAGGTCTGTTTCTGACAAGAACAGTGTGTCGCCCACTTGTGTTGCAGCAGCCTTTACTTTGTTCAAGAACAAGTCGTTCGGTGTCCTTATTCTCAGTTTTCCATTTTCCACCGCTGCTTCCAGTCTGACGCTGGGCATGGATTTTTCAGCTATTTCGTCCTTGACGAGAGGCACGGTGTACTGTTCTCCGCCTATTGAGAATGGGTCGAAGCCTGCTATGAAGGCAGACGTGTCCAATATTGTGACCTTTCTCACAGGTTCTTCCGCCAATCTTTCACCCCATTCCCTTGAAGAGGAGTCTGCTTCTCAATCGAGTGTAGAAGTTCTCTCCAAATCTTATGAATGAGGCTTCATGCTTTGATCGTGTTACGGTTACGCTTGGAAGTTTAGCCCTTACGAGTTGGCTGTATCGGCCGTCAATGAGTACTAGCATCTTTTTTGGTCGTTCAACTTGAACAGTCAGCTTCGTGTCGGCTGGAACAACAACCGGGTGGAAGTCGGTCAGCGGGCATATGGGTGTGAGGACAAATGCGGCGACTTCTGGGTCTAGGACTGGGCCTCTTGCGGACAGTGAGTAGCCTGTCGAGCCTGTCTGCGTGGATATTATCAGCGTGTCTGCTTCACACGTGAGGATGGGTTCTTTGTCTTTCAGAATCCGCATGTAAAGCAGCTTTGCAGGCTCATCATGCGTGACAACAACCTCGTTGAGCGCGTCTGGAAAAACTTTGCCATCAGCCGTGGCGGCGAGCTTCATGCATTTCTCCAAACGGTATTCTCCTTTCAGCCACTTGTCTACCGCTTCGAAAGCCTGCCTCGGCTCGACTTCCGTGAGAAAGCCTCTGACCCCCATGTTTACTGCCAGTATCGGCGGTTCAGGCTTTGGGATCTTGACGCTGGTTCTCAGAATTGTGCCGTCTCCGCCCATGGTTATTATGAGGTC
>JBGPAV010000031.1:0-9499 GCA_041480925.1 Bathyarchaeia archaeon
GGTGCTGGTGGTCGCGATCTAATTCTTTGGTATGGCAACACCCAAGCTTTGACAACTTTCGGGCAGTACGAACTGTGCGGTAGAGTGTTGGATATTGCTCAGGAACTAGGTTGTCGAACAGTAGTAACATTGGGCGGTTTCAAAACAGACGAAGTCCGACCTATTCCCCAAGTGTATGCTGCAGCTTCAGACACCGAAGCAATGAGCCAAGTATTAGAGCTCGGCACAAAAATCATGGTCGGCCAAATTTTCGGTGTGGCAGGTCTCACAATTGGGCTTGCTCGACTGAGAAATCTCAAAGCCTTCTCTTTGCTCATCGAAACTCTTGGCGCTTACCCCGATGCGAGTGCCGCAAGGCAAGCCCTGCTGGTCTTAAATAAGTTTCTTAACTTCAATGTTGATTTGTCGAAAGTTGATGTTGCTGCTGACGAGACAAGAAAGATCCTTGAATCTTTCGGCATAATACGCACGGGAGCAGAAGAAAAGAAGAAAGAGGAACAAAAGTTCCGCTGGTTTATTTGAAGCTTAGGCTTTACCCTTTACTTCTCCGATGAACTGTTCGTAGACTTTTTGCACGCGTTCGGCAGCTGGTCCTGAACCCTCAACTACGCCGTTTTCCGTCAGTTTGACCTTGTCCATGACCCAGATGAATCCTTTGTCTTCGTAAAGTTTCACCATAGTCGGAAAAACTTTCTCAACTCGGTCTGCTAAAGCCTTAAGATCAAACGGTTTCTCCACCCCCAGTATTTGAGCCACAACGTTGCCGTTTAGGAACACGCGGTGTACGATTCTTCCTTCATCATCTTTTGCTTCGGCCAAGCACAGGCTCAAATTATCAGGGTTAATACCAAGAAGCGTGCCGCTGAAGGTCTTTCCAGTTGTGGTTGAAACAATCACGTGTCTATCTGCAAGTGCTGACACTTCGGAGAAAAACTTTCTCTGCGCTATTGACAATCACTTAGCCTCCATTCTAACCTAACGAAATTGCTGAACAACTATTTAGGATTTTAACAAAGCGTCTTGATAAACAATGGTCTACAATGGTCCTTCTACATCATCAGCAAGGTAAGATAGGTCAAATGGCTTCATTACAAGTCCAGTTTTGAGACTTACAATGAATGACTGAAAGTCGGACATAGTATCCGTGAAGTAGAAGATGTATGATCGCATAAAATTCTGATATCTTGAGTAATCTTTGTGAAGCGAAATGATCGCGCAGTCTTTTCCCAGTCCTTCGCCGTCAGAGACGAAAAGAACGTTAGGTGATTTCATGAAGAACTCTATTGCTCCAGGCATCTTTGCGTCAACAGTTTTCTTGTCATATGTTTTCGCTTTGGCGAACGTGAATGCGAGTATCTCGTAACCTATTTTGCTGAATTCTGGTACAATCGTGTAACTTCTGATATATTTGCCTAGGATTTTTCTGTTTCTGGTAACAGTTGGTTGTGAAGCTTTGATGGCCTTTGCCAATTCTCTGTCGCTTCTTCTCGAGTTAGCCAACAAAGCTTTCAGGAGTTTCAACAGTTTTTCTTCTTTCATTTGTCCTCGAACCAAAACAGTTAGTGAGACCATTTAATGTTTTCGCAAGAACCGCAAAGATTAGGTCTGCAACTCTCGCTTCTCTAGGTTCTGTTTTAACAGGATACAGGTATTAGCCGGCAAGTCACGCTCAACCATAACACTAGGTCCTACCCAACTGTTAGCGCCGACTTTGACGCCAGGCATGAAAAGCGCGTTTATTCCCGCCTTGACATTGTCGCCAAGAACTGCGCCAAGTTTTCTTCTTTCGCTGTCCACAACTTTGTCTTTCACCATCATCTTGATGTTACCTGCGTCAAGTCGATAGTTTGCGGTTATTGTTCCAGCGCCTAGGTTGCATTTCTCGCCTAGAATGCTGTCACCGACGTAAGTCAGATGACCTATGTGTGTGCCATCCATTATTATGCTGTTTTTGATTTCGCAAGCGTTGCCTATGTGTACTTTTTTACCAACAGTTGTGAATGGACGAATGTAACAGTTTGGTCCGATGTCGCTTTCCTCATCTATAAGTGCTGGTCCTTCAATGTAGGCTCCTGAACGTATTCTAGCTGATTCGGTAACAGTGACTGGGCCAATAAGATGAGCTCCGTTTTCTACTATTCCCTTCACGCTATGTCTCATTCGTTGCAATGCCCATCGATTTGCCTCAAGCAAGTCCCACGGTGTCCCGATGTCAATCCAATCATCACGTGAAAGCTTTGCTGTCAGAATCGTTTTGCCTTCATCCAGCAGCATGGATAAGGCGTCAGTGATTTCCCATTCGCCTCTAGATGAGGCTGATATTCCTTTAATCTTCTCAAAGATCTCTGTAGAGAGAACATAAACTCCAGCGTTAGCCAAGCTGGTTGGTGCTTCTTCTCGCAGTGGCTTTTCGATTATTCGTTTGACCTGTCTCTCGTTTTCTAATTCCACAATTCCATAGTTCTCTGTTTTCTCAACAGGCACAACCGCCAGACTTGCGGCCGGTTTCTCCTTATTATGGAGGTCAACAATTCTCTTCACCGTTCCCGTGGCGAAAAGCAGATCGCCATAGACGAGTACAAAATCATCTTTGACGAATGGCTCAACAACAGCCACAGCATTACCTGTTCCAACAATCGCTGTTTGCTCAACATACTCAATCTTTAAGTCAAGTTTGGAACCATCACCAAAATACTGTCGAATCTTGTCAGCCATATAATGAACAACAACAATCACTTCATCTACTCCGGCAGCCTTCACAGAATCCAAACAGTATTCCAGTATGGGTTTACTGCCTAGCTTTATGAGATGTTTAGGTCTGGTTGATGTTATGGGCTGAAGTCTCACGCCCTCTCCAGCTGCCAATATTACTGCCTTCATCACAGTTTCTCCTTGATCGCTCTCCTGACTAATCTGACGCTTTTCCTCATTATCTGTTTTGCCACTCTCAGCGATTCTCCCTCCACGGTTAATCTCATGAGCGGTTCTGTGCCAGAAGCCCTGATCAAGATCCACCCTTCCTCAAGAGTCAGCCGCACGCCATCAATCGTAGAGAAATCCTTGTATCTCGGAAAAAGGGTTTTCAAATTATCTCCAATTTTGGAAACAAGCTCATGTTTCACCTTGTTTCCGCAGGATATGTTCTCTCTCAAAGTCGAATATTGAGGCACCTGTGAGACAAACTCTGACATTATTGTCTTCTTTTCTTCAAGAGCTTTTAACAAGAGAGCAGAGGAAAGAATACCATCTGGGCAATAATGGAATCGTGGATGTATCCACGCTCCACATGGTTCTCCACCAAAAACTGAATCATGATCACGCATCTCGCGTGAAACGTAGACGTCGCCAACCTTCACTCTGATGACTTCTCCTCCTTTTTTCTCTACCATCTTCTCGACACACATTGAGGCTTCAACGTTTGTAACAATTGCTCCACCACGTTTTTCATTCATAGTATGAGCAGCATAGGCTGCTAAACAACGATCAAAATCCACAAAGCTGCCTTTCTCGTCTATGAATGCGGCACGGTCACCATCACCATCAAAGGCCACACCCAGATCTGCTCCTAGCTCTCTTACTATCTCAGCAAGAGATTGCAGAGACTCTTTGTTTGGTTCAGGGTTTCTAGCTGGAAAGAAGCCGTCTGGTTGAGCATTTACCGCAGTGACTTTGCATCCTAAGTTTTTCAAAATCATGGGCGCAAGATGATGTGTTGCTCCACACCCAGGGTCAACAACAACATGCCACCGTTTGTCCAGCTGAATTTTCCCCAAGATCATGTCTTCGTAAAGGTGAGTTTGATTTGTAGACAAAGCCTTTCCAATTCTTGGCCAATCTGCAAGTTTAAAGCTCTTATTCTGTATGATTGTCTCTATTCTATTTTGGTCTGTTTCTCCGTATGCCACGCTATCGTCGTGGAAGATTTTTATTCCATTGTATTTCGGAGGATTATGTGAGGCTGTGAGCATTATGCCAGCGGTAGCTTTGACTCTCTGTGTCAACCAAGCCAATACTGGCGTTGGGACAACTCCTAAACAGTCAACATCAACTCCTCCAGCCAACAGACCAGCAACCACTGCATTTTCGAGCATCAAACCCGAAACTCTCGTGTCTCGCGCAACAAGCATCTTTCCTGCTTTGATGTGTGTCGCTGTTGCCAGACCAATCTCCAATGCTAAAGCGGGCGTTAAGTCGGTGTTGACGACGCCTCTCACTCCGGAGCTTCCAAACAATTTAGCTTTCAATCTTATCAATCACCGCAAATGCGCAGTAGTCTCAAATGCTAGAGTAGCCAGTGTACTTAAATAGCTTAAGGCGGGTCTTTTTTGCTCATTTTTAGAAGAAATTTTGAAAGTTTCTCTCTTGTGGCATGTGTTCCACTTGGGTCTGAAACGTAGTAGGCGGCAACTGCGTTTGCCAATGTCAAGCGTGCGCCATCTGATAGATCGTAAGTTTCGCCTAGAATGTTTCCTGCGTTCCATGCATCTCCTGCTCCTGTTGCTCTCAAGACTGGAACTCTGAATGCTGGGACAATCTTCTCTTTCTTGCCTGTGAAAGTTGCTGAGAAGTTTGTTGCGTGAAGATCAATTCTTGCTGAGTAACGTGATGCTAGCAATCTTGCAGACTCCTTAGCTCTCTCTTCAACTGGTAGGTCTTCAAATGTTTCTTTTTTTCTGTTTATATGAGATGCGTAGCAGATCGCTTCATTTTCATTCACACTTAGCATATCCAGTTGTTTGCTCTCCAAAATGTCCCTAATTAGATTCGGGATCTGTTGCTTGTTTGGCGTTGGATCCGCCGTATCATAGTAGGTTCTTCCTTTGCCTCTCATTTTTGTATGGCTGAAAACCGCTTTGGCAAGTTTCGTTCCAAAATTCCTAGTTCCAGCCCAATTGAA
Source organism: Bathyarchaeia archaeon (assembly GCA_041480925.1). Classification (GTDB taxonomy): domain Archaea; phylum Thermoproteota; class Bathyarchaeia; order Bathyarchaeales; family Bathycorpusculaceae; genus JBGPAV01. The sequence goes on from JBGPAV010000031.1 coordinate 4,898, forward strand.
AATGCAGACAAAATCAGCCTCCTCTATTGTTTGAAAGTCGTCATCGTCCAAATGCTGTGGCCCGAAATCTGCAAGTGCACCAACATCTCTGAGCATAATGTTTGCTCTGCCTTGCTCGGTTTTAACTTCGATTGCTGTAGTTGTTGAAGGGCGATCAAATATCTTAACGTGGGAAAAATCAATGTTATCATTTGCAAGATGAATTTTCATCAGTTTCAGTCCAAACGCGTTTGTGCAAACAATGGGAGTGACTTTCACGTCTAAGGCTGTTAACGCAGACGCTGTGTTGACAGCGTTTCCTCCCTTGAGGTCAATTTGAGCTATTCCGTCGAGACATCCGCCTTTGTGACTCGCAACTTCTTGCAGTTTCTCGGCAAAGGCCGCAATATTCCAGTTGAGGATTATTAAACGGTCAAGGAAAAAGTCGGGCATCACAACGACTTTGGTTTCTCTAGGATTCTTCAAGATTTCGCCTAATTCTTCGCAGTGTCCTCTGTGCAAAGTTTCTTAACCACCGTGGCTACTATCTGTCAAAGTTGGGATAACTCTTTTCACAAACTATTTTAGTATGTTGGGAGAATAGGCTTGGTCTAATCGTTTGCATCTTGTTTCATGAGGAATGATGTTGAGATTCAAGATTGAGCTATCATTACTGTTGTCAGCGATTTTGCTGTACATTGCAAGTGCACTCTGTTACTCCTATGAACTTCAGAGCACAGGTGAAGCAGAATCAGTAAGCAATCCATATAGAATCTATGCGTTCCCGCTGATTGCTCTTGCGTCAGTGCTCTTGGCAGTTGCGGCAATCTTGTATTCCAAAAGGAAATAGTTTTCAACCGAAAAAACTCTTGCTTAATAGTTTTCTTGCGTTCCTCGTATAGCTTGGCTCTATTATGAAAGTACTTGCAGAGTTTTTTTGGTGGCGGTATCTTCCACTCTTTTCGCGCGTACTATTTCTTATTCCGAGGATCTTTTCTCTTTTCACCTAAGCAGTAGACGAACGAAACTCCAAACGATGTCGCCCAAGAATAGAGCCACTATTAATCCCAAAATTATAGGAATCATCATAGGCAAGCCAGGGCTGGCCCAAACGTGATCTTCGATTACTCCTGTGTTGACTGCTTTTTCCAATCTATCAACAACGTTGTTTCTACCCTCGTCTTTAGGCATCACCATAAGTTTTCGTTTGAAGCCGCTTTCGCTGTTTTCATCAATATCTTCGAGAGGATAAATATGCCATTTTTCCTTAAGGTTGCTGATCGGCATTTTGTATCCGGTTATAAAGACCAGAATTTTTTTTCCTATAGATTCTTTGGTTTGTTCTCCTTGGAACAATCTCTTTCTTGTGTTGTATCGCCACCAAACATTCCGTGAAATCATCCAAAAAACTGGCACTAGCACAAGTATTACAGAGTTGCTGAAAATCGTGACCGGGAAAAACAATTGAGAAGTCGGCGACACTTCTCCGGATAGTGGTGAAAGTGTGCTAGAAGGATAGAAAGGCAAGGCGATTGCTAGACACATCAAGGCTTTTGCATCTGCTCCACCAAAGCCTCCAGCATAGAATAGGATTACTGCGAATGTTGCTGTTAGGCCAAAACACACGCCGTAAGAGATCAATCGGGGAGTGAGTTGAGCCGATTCATAGAGCAGGATTTCAATGAATGTTAATGCGAAGGCGGGTGGAGCGAAAAGTATCCAAACGGTGTTGTTGACTTCTCGCGTCTTATAGTCACTCCAGGAAGCGTAAGAAAGAAAGAGCAGAGAAAGGATCATTCTAACAGCATCGAGTGTTGCTTGCAAGCTTCACACCGTTGTCTATTACGTATTTCTGCTAATGTCTCTGACAGCTTGTATGCTTTTCCATGATGAACTTGATTTCCTTGATAGAAACTGAAAAAGAGATGTTGTGGCTGGACGCTCCTATTGTACCGGAGCCTGCTCAGACCATGGAGGAAGGGTCTGATCTGGGGATATTATCTTGAAATAGTATGTCTGTCCTTTTGTCCAGTTGTAGTTTAAAGTAATGGTTACAATGTCCTTTCCCGGAAGGGGTCTGGGAAGCGTTTGAGGCGGCGTCGGCGTTTGCTCTGGCATGTTTGTTTCAGATGTTCCTACGTAAACTTTTATTATTGTGGTGCTTGTTGATCCAGAGTTTCCGATGTCAATATCGATATTTGTACCGTTTCCGTTGAAGTTTACTTGTGCTTTAAAGAGTCTGACGTCGCGTTGAAGGCCGCCCATGTACGTCATTATCCAAGCGTATGTGACGACTATGGCTGCAACTGCTATTACGATTAGCAGAAGTGTTGCCAGTATCGGTGATATGGCTTTTCTGGATCCTGAAAATCTCTTGATCAAATGGTTTCACCTTTTTGTTGTTAAGGAATCATCATCTTTGTTTGCTTATTTATACTGTATGAACTTCAAATCTACATTGCTGATAACATCATCACAGTCAAGACGTTAGCTTCCCGTGCTAACAGTCACGGTTGGCGGATACTCGACGAACATCCATAGACCTGTTTTTATGCTTCCGTTTTCCTTGTAAATTGGAGTTGTTCCATCAAATGTGACAACTGCTCCGTACCAAATTGTGTCCAGAGCGTATGTGAAGTTCGCCGGAGTCAGCGTGACGGGCAAAATCTCGATGATTTTCGCTGTTGCATCTGTTCGAACTGCGCCAGTCTTGTTTCCAGCTATCGCGTCAAAGGTGTAAAGATTATGGTTTGAAGAATCGGTGAACATTATTCCAGCACCTTTTGTGCCTGATATTGATTGGCACCAGTGGTGAGCCCATGTTGAAGCAGAGTAATTGTAGAAAACGCCTGTGCCATTTGAAACTGTTGGAAAACTGTTCGCGGTTCCATTTTCAGTCTGCGTTATGCCTGTTAAAGACTTGAGCAAGATCAAAGAAAGGTCAGTGATGTTTCTCTTCTGCTGTGACTGCACAAACATCAGCCTCAACTGGTAAGTGTAGTATGTAGCGTTTGCTGGAAGCGTCAGCACTATATGTGCATACAAGTTGGGGCAATCTTTAGCGCCGCCGCCTCCAAGAGATGTATTCCACTCAGCTTCTTGGTGAATAACGTCTCTCACCACCCCGTTGGTGATAGTGTAGGACAAGTTTGAACCGTAAGTGCTGTCTTCTGTGTTAATTCTCATGAATGTCGCAATGGTTGATGAGCTATTAACCGTCGAGTTCACTTGAAAGCCACTCTGGAATCTGAGTGTCAAAATGCCGTTTGTTAGCTTTGCGTTTCCCGGGTCGTCTCCGGTGAAATATCTGTTTTGATATGCATATGGTGTCTGCATTGCGGCGTCGCTTCCATTCCACCATATAGTGACTTTGGAAGCTCTGGGTGTTGCAAGAAAAACCAGCATGTTGCGGCTGCTGAAGACGCTTGCGTTGTTGGCTAAGCCTAATGGAATGCGATATTCTGATGCCCAGTCTTCTATTTGGAACGGGACTTCTGAGTTTACGCCATTTATTGTTTGATTTACATGAATGGATTTTACAGATATTGGTGGAAGCGGTTTTGTTTGAGTCGTCAACTGCAGATTCTGTCCAAGCCATCGCATAGTGCCATTCTGCAAAAGTTCTACCATGATTGTCTCATTAGGAATTGTCGAGAAATCAGGAATGTCCACCACTAACGTGACGTACATCGAATCAACAAACGCGTCATCGTTTCCGCTACCACCATTGTTTTGGAACTGAATATCTGTCGCATTTAAGTTGCTCCAAGTCCAGCTAGTTCTTAGATTTGTGGCGTTATAGGTCGCAGTTTTGGGTGAGGCTGCGCTTCCTCCTTGTGCTAGAGCGCCTATAGTGTTTAATGTGCCCGCATCCAATCTGTATGCCCATGCTAACGTGCCAGAGACATTTCCATAGTAGGTAATGTTAAAGTAGACTTGCTTTATGGCACCTATGCCTCCTTGATAGTCCGTAACTTCACACATATTGTTTTTTCCAACGGTTTTGTAATTGCCGTCCGGCAACCCAGTAATTTCCGGAGTACTTGCCGTTACAGCATATCTGGTTGGTGATTGGGACATCCACGTTAGTTCACATGTGTATCGACTATAAGATGAAGCTACAACTATTATGCCTCTAGGGTCTTCAATTTGTACAATGTAAGAATTCGGGTCAATTTCAGGCGGCAAATCAATCTGGTACGTTCCATTTGCGTAAGCGATTAGTGTGATATTCTGGTTGGTCAGTTCCCATGTGGAGGTTGAATTTTGGTAGCGATAGAATTTGAAGTTCTGTTTTCCGAGGTTTATCAGCGGCTCATCTTCATCTTTGGCGACGTTCAAAAAAGCTTGGCTACCTGTCGTGTTCATGACCTGAACGCCAAGTTTGCATGAAGTCTCATACGCTATTCCTGAGATTCCTAGACCTGTCAAATTGTATGTTACTGCCAAAATCCCAGAACTGTAGCTTGCATTCGTGAACCAAAACGTGTGCAAATCCATGTTTGAGACATTGAAGGAAGTTCCCCACTCAGGGTGCATGTTCGCCACGTTCACTAATCCGCTTTGAAAATAGTTTGTAGCCAAACTCTTTGCATAAGTGGAGTTGCCTGTAATTTGAAGAAC
>JBGPAV010000032.1:0-9458 GCA_041480925.1 Bathyarchaeia archaeon
CCGCATTCTGGGCAGAACTTTGAAGCAGAAGGAATCGTTTTGCTACATTTTGGACAGGCCATAGTGCCGCTGGAAGGCGGAGTGATAGCTAAACCACATTCGGGGCAGAACTTCGATGTTGCAGGAATCTTTGCGTTGCATTTCGGGCAAATCACTAGTGCGGCAGCTGGTGCCTGCGCTGGACCTGTAGGAGTCATGACCTGCGGGATCAGCACCATGCCTGTACCAAGACCTGCGCCTGAAGACTTGCCAAGTTCTTCAGCAGCTTTCTTCACGGTCTCCATGCGAAGCACTTCTTCAGGTGCGGCTCTTCCTGTTCTAAGCCAGAACAGACGCTCACGGTATTCAGGAGTTGTGTCAATGCCCTCGAAACGTAGATCAGTCAGTTCCAAACCGATCCGTTTGAAGTAATCAAGAATCGCGTTCTTGACAATAATGGAAGTTTCATCAAGTTTCGTGAAAACCGTCAACAAGTCATAGTGCGACAGCTCGTCAATGATTTTCTCGTTCAGGAACCCGCGCAAATAGTTGTTCACGTCTTCAGTTGCGTAAGCGTTCTGTCCGCCAACGACCTCGTTTACGAATAACTGTGGACTCTCAACTTTGAACCAGAATGAACCGTGCACTTTCAAGGGGGCAAGTTCAGTAGTCTGAGCCTGTGCTCCATATTTGCCAGCGAAAACTTTCGTGGAAATGAAAATCGCTGTAGCTTTGAATGGCTTCTCCTTGAAACCGACAAGCCTCGAAAACAATCCAGTTATCAGGGGCAAGTTCAGAGTAGTCAGCTGGTGGCGGCCTGCACCAAAAACATCGTACGCTTTGCCGTCTCTGAAAAACACCGCAACCTCGTATTCATGAACGATTAGTTGGGCTCCCCAAACGATCTCCTCATCTGGGTATCGCCACACGATTTCTTCGGCAGCCGGATTCTTCCATTCTATGATTTGCGGCATTACTAATTCACTCCCAAGATTACTTCTTGTCTTTTGTCAAATGCTTCGTCTAACGCCTCTATCGTGTCAGAGAGATCTTGAACTCGTTCTTTGGCTTTGTCGAATTTCTGCTTCACAATCTCATTCTTGAATGCTTCAACGGCGCTGACTATCTTTTCAACGTCGTCAACCAGTTCACTGTCAAAATCAATCATCCTGTCAAGGTCATCTTCTTCAACCTTGATTACGTCAAAGAACCCTGTGTATCCGTAGGAAGCGTGATTGATTTTCTCTGCAACACGGTCGAACTTTGCAACAAGGCGATCAGCATCTGTCAGAACATCAAATGCACGGCGGTCAGCCAGCTTCTGATAAACGAATTTCAGATCAGTTCTCGCTGTTACAAGTCTATGGTACAAGTGGTTTCGAATAAGCTTGTCAGATTCTCTTCGCAGTTCTTTCTCTTTGTAGCCGCGGAAACCAGGTAACGCTGCAACGATCCTCTCTGAAAGGTGCATTTCTTTTTTTGCTTTCTGATAGATGTCCTTTTTCTCACTCAAGAATTATTCCTCACTCCATTTTCGGTTTTACACATGAAATAGGGGTTGCTTTTAAAGTTTCTTAAGAGGTTCAAAATCTTGATGATGGAATATCTCCCTTTATCACTGTACCAGCTGCGCCGTCAACCAGCATCTGGTAAGCGTTGCTTTTGTATTCAAACTTGATGAACCATATGGGCGCATGTAAGTAGACAACTTGCTTAACGTTGATAGCCGTCTTCATTTCAATGATTCTGTCAACATTCTGCTGAACCAAATACCGATGATGCTCATCAATTTGCTGTCTAGCCAGCTCAACAGCCCCATCCCGATCAATCTCACTATTCAAAACCTTCGCAAAACTCTCAATCTTTCTGAAATCATAAGGAATCTTGCCTTCTAATGGAACGTCATATTCCTTAGTCGGAAAAACTACTGCCTTTCGGGCTAGAACAACCCAAGCGTATTCCTTCTCAACCTTGTCTTCCTTGAGGACGGCGGGAGTAATGCGTTCAAATATTCCCTTATACGTACTCTCTGCCTCGACGGAAACAATCCAAAAGGGCAAGTAAACCAAGCTTTTTTCTGTAGTTTTAGATTTCTTGGCTAAGTCAGGAGGCTTCAGGAAACCGTTACTCATCCAGTCCTTGATAGTTGTCTCAATTTGTGTTAAGTCATACTTGTTAAGCAGCAAAGAATGCTCAAAGGTAAAGGCTTTTCCAGTTTCTATAACAACCGTATAACCACAGTACTTGCACGTGGCAATTATCTCCCCAGGCTTAAATGACATGGGCCCGCCACAGTGCGAACAGCGAATCTCATCTACAACCGTCATAAATCTATGCCTTCAGTTTCTCTCTCTTCATAATCTCCTTGGCCGCAATCACTCCAGAGGCAGAAGCCTGAATCAACCCTCTCGTAACGCCTGCACCGTCACCGATTGTGAATAGATTATGCACCTTCGTTTCCAAACAATTGCTTAGATGAAGCCTTGAGGAATAGAATTTCACCTCAATACCATAGAGCAACGTGTCTCTAGAATGAATTCCAGGAGCAATAGTATCCAGAGCCTGCAGCATCTCTCGAATATCAGCAAGATAACGGTAAGGCAAGACGAAGCTCAAGTCGCCGGGCGTCGCATTCTTCAAGGTAGGCGTCACTACGCTCCGATCGATTCTTTCAGGCGTCGATCGCCTGCCAGATTCCAGATCGCCCAAACGTTGTATTATGACGCCGCCACTGAGTAAATTGGAAAGCCTAGCAACATACTTGCCGTAAGCAATCGGTTCTTTGAATGGTTCTGTGAAAGATGTACTGACCAGAATAGCAAAGTTTGTGTTTTCTGTCTTTCTTTCTGCATAGCTCTGACCGTTGACCGTCAAAACCCCATCATATGACTCAGTTATAACCTGCCCGTAGGGCGCCACACAGAAAGTGCGAACCTGATCGTCAAAAGACTTCGAATAGTAGATCAGCTTGGGTTCATACAGAACCTTGGTCAATTCTTCCATCACGGAAGCCAAAACTTCAACTCTTATCCCGATGTCAACAGGGTTGTTGAGAGTTTTCAACCCTAAAGCTTGAGCTTCTGTCTGCAACCATTCCGCGCCGCTTCGACCTGGTGCGGCGATAACGTATTTTCCGAAGAATTTTTCACCGTTTACGGTTTCGACGCCTTCTATGGTGTCGTTTTTGACTATTAGTCCCTTGATGTCGGTTTTGGGTTTGAACTCGACCTTGCCGTTCAGTTCCTGTCTCATTTTTCTGAGAGTATGAGCGCACCATTCAGTGCCCATGTGGCGGATTCTTTGCCTGATAAGCTTCAAACCCGCGAGCGAAGCCTTTCGCTCAATCTCGTCTATCGCTTCGGTACTCTCACCATAAGTGTGTTCGGTCGCGCCAAACTTCTGATACACTTTGTCTGCATAGCCCAGAAGCTCGCTCAGCTCTTTGTTTGAGACATACTGATTGAGCCAGCCGCCCACTTCCGTAGAAAGAGTAAGCTTGCCATCACTGAAGGCTCCGGCTCCGCCCCATCCGCACAGGATGGCGCACGGATCACAGTGCATGCATTCAAACCCGCGGCTTGATGGGCACTTGCGTCGATCAATGTCTTGTCCTCTATCAAACATTAAGACCTTGAGATTGTTTTTCTGGGTTAGTTCAAGAGCTGAAAATATTCCGGCTGGCCCAGCACCGACGATTATCACGTCATACTTCAAAGGGTCTGTCTCCCTGAAATCCAAAACTACATGTGCCAACTAGGATATAATTCTAACTGGCACAACTGCAAAGAAAAAGGAACAATCATTTGTCCCTTATTGGCACAAGACACAGAAATTTCAGAATCTTCTTGCTGTTATTCTTGATTTGGTGAAGCTCATTTGGAGCAATAAAAATGACGCTTCCAGCCTTGATCTTCTTCTCACCGTCTTTTGCGACAACAATTCCCTCACCTTCCAAGATAAAAACTTCGTGCTCCCATGGATGCGTGTGCAGGGGACTGTTACCATTGGGCTCCATTTCGAACAATCTCATAGCAAAGTTCGGTGCTCCCATCTCCTTTGTGATAAGCCACCTTACTTTCAGCTTGGACGCTCCTTCATCAGCCTCTTTAGCCTCAACATCGCTGAAAGTAAAAACTTTCATTTTGATTCCTCAAACAGCTTAGTCTTTTATAGCCTCAATGACACTCATTACGTTCCACAGTTTTACCCGTGTGTACTGTGGCATGTTTGGATCCTGCAAAATCTCATCCATAAGTGAGATGGCGTTCGAAGCTCTAACCGCGGGCGTAAACTCGGTTCCTTGCAAGGCGCTAACGGAGTCCTTTGCAGCTCTTCTGATGTTTCGGGGAGTGGTTGTGTCTTCAGAAACTTGCTCAAGAACAGCGACAGCCTGTCTGATCCGTTCCTCATACTCTTCCATTTTTTTCTTTCTCACCATATCGGCCACCCTCAAACGGTTTCGCGGTAACCTTGTTATATAAGCCGTCATACCTATTTACTTTGAGGCTTTAAAACTTGTCGCGAGAAAGACACGAGGACCAAGAAATCAAGCGAATGGCTGATCTGCTATGCCAAGGCTCAACACTAACAGATTTGGCTTGTCCAGCATGTTCCTCACCATTGTTCAAGCTCAAAAGCGGAGACCTGTGGTGTGCAAAATGTGAAAAGAAAGTCCTTGTTGTGAAAGAAGGAGAAGAAGCGGCAAGATTGACAAGCACAATGGCATTAGAAAGCATTGAAACAACACTCTTGACCAAGGTTCAAGAATTGCAGGAAAAGATAAAGAACACGAGCAACGCCGAAGAACTGCAGAAACTGGGCGCAACCCTTTCAGGATTACTTGAAAATATTGAGAAAATAAGAAAAGTGAAGCAAGCCTAAGAGCGCATTCTCCATGCTTGGGGTTTACGATGGCTTTCCTGAAAATGTCATTGAGGCCACGTATTTCGCAGTAAAAGTGTCAAGTAAAAAGCTCCAACAAGCATTGATGAAGACGCTGTTCAAGCTCAACAATGAAAATTGCGATCTGGAAACCATTACTTATCCAATTATGCATCAATGCTTGATTGGTTTTGAGTTCGGCATAGCAGAGGGTAAAGTCTTCAATTACATAAACGTTGACAGAATGAACGGATTGGTGAAAAGCATCAAGCAGAAGCCCTTCCAAATAATGGACTTCCTTTGTGTGCTACGTTATCATAAAATGCAAGGTGAAAGAAGGATTCCGCTTAGATTCGACTACTACATGCTACGTTTTGCGTTTGATGAAGAGTCAACAAGTTTGTGGACTTTCCATGAGAGAGGCCCAAGATACATTTCACATAAAGATGTTGCCAAGTTCATCATGATAAGAGTAAATGAAGCATCTCAAAAACAGATAATGAACATCGTCGAGAATTACTAGCAGCTTTTCTCCAAGAAACTCAAAACTTTGGTTAAAAGTTCATTGGCAACCTTCTCTTTTGAGGCATTTCCATCTATTCTCACAAGCTTGCCCTTGTCTACAAACTTTAAGTATACTTCTCGCACTTTACGTTGAGTTTCGAGATTTTCCATGACAGATTTTCTTGGTTTCAACCTCTGGACGACAGTTTCAGGCTGCACATCGATAAACAATGCAAGATCAGGGCAAATCGCATGCTCATTTACACGTTCAATCCATTCCAAACCCAGCCCAGCCGCGCCCTGATAAGCAAAAGAAGAGTATACATAACGGTCAGACACGACGAGCCTACCTGCATTAATTGCAGGAAGTATCTCGCTGTTCACATGTTCAAGTCGATCCGCAGCGAACAGCAAGGCTTCAACAATGATTAAGCCACGCTGTCCAGCATCCAAACAATAGCCTTTTATGAATTGACCGATTCTTCCACCACTCGGCTCAGCCGTATAAATCGCATCGTAAGTATTTTCCAGTCTGCTGACAAGCAGTTTTGCCTGCGTTGTCTTTCCACAGCCATCCAACCCTTCAAGACAGATAAATTTCCCCTTTCTATCCATGATCAGATTCCTCAAAGCGTTAGGCATTATAAGAGTGAAGCCGCATTAATAATTATCCAGCAGACAGAGGCGAACACACTGATCCATAGAGAACACTGGGGCGAAATAAAAGACCCAGTACACGGCTACATCTACATAACCAGACAGGAAAAAGAAATCATCGACTCATACCCTGTTCAAAGACTACGCAGATTACGCCAGCTAGCAGGATCAGAATACGTTTATCCAGGAGCTAACCACACACGTTTTGAACATTCCATCGGCGTCATGTACTTGGCAAGCAGAGTGATCGAAAACCCAAACATTTCAAGTCACATAAACCAAGACGAAGCAAACATGGTTACTGTTGCAGGTTTATTACATGACGTTGGACATGGCCCATTTTCACATGTTTTTGAGCATTTACTCGATAAAGAACTGGGCAAGACGCATGAAGACCTGACGCAGTGGATAATCGAAAACAGCGAACTGAAAGACGCTCTGAAACGAAATGGATACAACCCGTCTGACATGGCAAAACTTGCCGTAGGCAGACTCCACAAACCAAAGAAAACTTTTCTCGATCAAATAATAAGCAGTGCAGTCGACGTCGACAAGCAGGACTTCATCCTGCGTGACACACATCACACTGGCGCAGAATACGGATTCATAGACATTTTCCGGCTAATACATGCACTAGACATAATCAACGAAAACCTAGCAGTAGATCTTGGAGCACTTTCAGCACTCGAATCTCTCATAATAGCCAGAATAGAATCATTCAAAAGCATATACTTCCACCGCGTGGGGAGAGCAGCACAGATAATGCTCGCGAAAGCTATGGAAAAAGCAAATGAAGAGCTAGGGCTTACACACTTCAAAACCCCAGAAGAGTACATGGCTCTGGATGACTACACGGTCTGGACAATGCTGAAAAACTGTAAACAATCACACAAAATTATAGACGACCTTGAAAGACGGAAACTGCTCAAATGCGCCTATGAAAAGACCTTTTATGAAAAGGACACCATGGTTTCGAACATTTTCAGTCGTGGGACACATCGCAAACAGCTTCAGACAGATATTGCGGAGAAAGCAGGAGTCGAAACTGAATCAGTGATAATTGATGTTCCCACGGTCCCTTCAGTTCCATACCACCATGCGGCCCTCTTGGAACCCATGGAAATACCCATATTCTACAAAACCCAAGATGGCGAAAAAGTTCTGCAAAAACTGAGCGAAATCTCGAGAATCTTTGAAACGCTCAAAGGGTTCATCAACATACTGCGCGTATACACAGATGAAGAAAACCGCAGAAAGGTAGAAGATGCAGCTTCAAAGATTCTCGGAAAGACACCAGCAACCGTCAAAATATCCTATTAGAGCGCGTCAAAATGACAGACATTATTCTGAAAGGCCGGACAATAGTCGAGGGACAATGCAAGGCTGAGGCCCTTGTCTCAAAGAAGCCCATAAGCTTCCTTGGAGGAGTCGATCCAGCCGACGGCCGAATAACAGAAAAAAGCCATGACCTATGCGGGAAATGCATAAAAGACAAAATATTCTGCTTTCCACACGGCCACGGCTCAACAGTAGGCAGCTATGTCCTGTACGCTTTAGCCAAGAAGAACTTGGCCCCAAAAGCGATAATCAACCGCACAGCAGATCCGGTAGTAGTCGTTGGAGCAATAATAGCAAACATTCCCATGATCGACCAAATAGACATAGAAAAGATCAAAACAGGCGACCTTGTTGAAGTCGACGCCGCAAAAGGAGAGGTCAAAATCCTGAAGAGAGGAGCGCATTAGATAGACAATGTACCTGACAAAAGAAGAAGAAGGCATATATAATGGCGAAAAAGGTTGGGCAAACCAAACATGCATGCGCATCCTCGCCAAGCTGGGCGACCTTTTCAACGCATCCAAGCTTATTCCGATAAGCTCAGCACATGTTTCAGGTGTCTCCTACAAAACCTTAGGCGACGCACCAATAGAGTTCCTTCAAGCGTTGGCAGATGAAGGAGCAAAAGCTAAAGTCAAAACCACGTTGAACCCTCAAAGCTTAGATCCCGAATACTTGACTAAAAAACTGGATCGAAATCTGTGCCAAAAACAACTGCACATTCTAAAGCAGTTTGAACGAATGAATATTACACAATCTCTCACGTGTACACCATATTACTTGAAAAAACCAACACCAGATTCACATGTCGCTTGGGCTGAATCCTCAGCAGTTGTGTATGCAAATTCAGTTCTTGGCGCCTGGACAAACCGTGAAGGCGGACCAAGCGCGTTAGCAGCATCAGTAATTGGAAAGACTCCTAATTATGGAATACATAGAGAGGAGAATAGACAGCCACAAGTTTTGGTGAATGTGAACAAGCAACTGCTAAACGAAACAGAGTTCGGAGCACTAGGCATCTATCTAGGCAAAATTCTAGCAGACAAAGTTCCGGCAATTCAAAACCTAGAGGACGCATCAAAGAAGGACTTAAAGCAACTTGGCGCAGCGCTTGCCTCAACAGGCATGGTTAACATGTTCCACGGAAAGGAACTGAAACTTGAAAAAGGATTGCAAAAAATTGAAGTGGAAGCGGGAGACATAAAGAAAACCATTGAAGACTTATCCACAACATCTAGCGAACCGGATCTTATTTTTATAGGATGCCCTCACTGCTCACTGAGCGAAATCAAACAGATCGCCAGATTGATGGAAGGCAAGAAAGTAAGATCAGGGAAAGAGTTCTGGGTGTGCACATCTCAATACGTCAAAGACAGAGCGAAAGAGTATGTGAAGGAAATAGAGAGAAGCGGAGGCCATGTGCTCGCAGGCGTGTGCACCATCGTGTCATGGACTGAAAAACTCGGCATAAGAACGATCATGACAAACTCGGCAAAGACCGCTTATTACGCGCCAACACTGAACAAAGCCGAGACCATACTTGCACCACTAAAAGAATGCATAACCTGCGCAACCAAAGGATAACCTTTATTCGAACGAAAAGACATTCTGCATGAATGCTTCCCGGGCAACATGGGCTCCGGTAGTATAGCCCGGCCAAGTATTCCGGCCTTTCGAGTCGGAGACCCGGGTCCAAATCCCGGCCGGAGCACCATTTCGTTTGTTTACGCATGACAAGCGCGTTTCAAGATTGAATTTTGTTGATGGGATAGAATAAAGAAAATCAGAGATTTGGGCATTTGGTTTTAGTGAGCAAAAACTGGCATTGATGATCACTTCAGATTTACTGTTGAGCAGTTATCGGATAAAGGCTCATATACAAGCCAAGCTCTCTATCGATTATTCTTCAAAACTAAGGACGAAAGAAATATGACAGAAAACTTGGGCTCAGACTACAAGAAGCTGATGGAAAAGACGAAGGATCTTGCGATTTTCATGTCTGCTGGAAGCGTTATTATGTGGGATATGGAAACGATGATGCCGCCGAAGGCTATTGGACTCAGAAGTCAACAATTGGCTTTGCTCAGTCGCATTCAGCA
>JBGPAV010000033.1:0-9413 GCA_041480925.1 Bathyarchaeia archaeon
ACGACCTCAGGCGTTATCGGCGACTTCGAAGTCAAAGCAACCCTTGCCGCCGAGTTCCCAATGCGCGAAGCAACCCTCGGAGCCAGCATCATCGGATTGATACTATTGATCGCTGCGGTACTGCTGCTGTTCATGCGTCTTCCAAGAAAGCCTAAACCAGAACCCACACCAACGCAATAAAAAACTATCGCCTATCTTTCTTTATATCAATTGAAAACAGAGCGGTGCGTCTAAGCAAGTGCACTGGCAGGATTTTTACTCAATGACGTACCTGTAGGCGATGTGTTCGCCTGCTGTTTGGCTTTTGTCGCGTATTATGCGGAGGATGTCGCCGGGTTTGGCGCCTATGGCTTTGACAGTTGGATCTGAGGAACTTATCTGCGGCAACTGATAAGGCTGTACGCGGTATTTTGTGAGGAGTTGTTCTCTTTCTTCTGGTTCGAGGATTTCGTGTTTTGGCACGAGTAAATGTTCGAAGAGGTTAAAGGCTGGGAACATCTTGGGCAAAAGCTCTATTTTCTTCTTTTTTGCGCCTTGCTTGACCGCGTGCGTGTACCGTCCATCTGTTACGATGATGCCTCGCTCTACTTCAGCATCTTTCATGGCTTTCTGGAGCCTGTTGAGAGAGTTTATGCCTACGGTGGTTTCGCCTGGCACTATCCAGATTAGGGCTTTTTCTTTTTCTTTAGGCATATCGACGATGTAGCCTACTGCATCTTCATGCTTCTGCTTCTTGATGAGCTTGTATCCTCTAAGTTTGATGAGAACTTCAGCTTTACGTGCTTCCAAAGTCTCCTGTTTCTTACTCAAACTAATACTACCTCAAGCTGTTGGAGAATATTCGAATGGTAAACAACGCATTAACCCTTAAACTTTGTGCTCCAAAACCACGACAGAAGGGTCCAGAGCGCCCTGCTCTCTATAATATGCATTAAATCACAGATACAGTTGCGACTAAAGTTTCATGGCAAGGTGGAAGAATGGATAAGGTTATTCATCATTCAGTCAGGCTTGCGTGTGGTTGCCAGAAAGCGTTTGAAATGTTCACGGTTAACGAGTGTCTCCAGAAATGGCTGACAGAGAAGGCTGACGTGGAGCCAAAGGTAGGTGGAAAATACGAGTTATTTTGGAATCCAAAGGACAGGGAGAATGACAGCACGATCGGCTGCAAGGTGCTGGCCATTAATGAGGACAAGTTTGTGTGTTTCGAATGGAGGGGGCCTATTCGGTTCAAGCACTTTATGAATGCGGCAAGCCCTCTGACATGCGTGACTGTATTCTTTATCCCATGTGAAGAAGGCTGTGAGGTTCATTTGTTGCACACTGGCTGGCGAGACACAAACGAATGGGAACAAGCGAGACAATGGTTCAATGAACAATGGAAAACGGCGCTAACACAACTTCAGAAATGCATTAATAGCTAGGACTCGCAGAATCGTGTTCAAATTCCTAAATGCGAAGCACCATACTTTCAGCGTAGCTTCGCATGGATTCAGCAAACTTGGTCAGAATCTCTGAACTGTAAGGTTTGAGCGTCAAGTTCCTGTCCAAAGTATCCCCTGGCACAAACTGCTGAATAGCTAAAATTTTTGCACCTTTTACGAGTTCGCCTATTCTTGTTATGTCTTCAATATTCACAAAACCTGGCACAACTGTTGTTCTGAACTCGTATTCGACCTTTCCCGTCTTAAGCATCTCAATAGTCCGCAGAAAATCAGCAGTGCTTCTCGCACCCAATCCCTCATATTTCTCTGGAGAAGTCTTCACGTCTAATGCCACGTAATCCACGTAGGGCAGACATTCCTCCAGCACCTGTGGAAAGAACCCATTAGTGTCAAGCTTCACTGCAAAGCCTCTTTCCTTAAGCCTTTTCAGAAATTTCGGCAGTTCCTTGTGCAGTGTCGGTTCTCCGCCCGTGATGACTACGGCGTCTACGTATTTTTTGCGTGTTTCCAACATGCTTAACGCGGTTTCTTCGTTTAGAAACGGCGGTTTTGGATCTACAACTATTCGCCAATTGTGGCAATATGGACAACGGAGGTTGCAGCCCGGTGTAAAGAGCACTGAAGCCACGCGGTTCGGGAAATCTACGAGGCTTGTTTTCTGCAATCCACTGAACTTCATGTGGCAGTCACGCAGCAATCGGCATTGCAACAGTAGTCATAGTTGACTTGTCGAAAGTTTTGCGGATGGCGAACTCGGCCTGTTTGCCGTCGTTCCACTGGTCCACTGGCCTCAAATAGCCAACCACTCTGGAGTAAACCTCACATACTGAGCCGCATTGTGGGCATTGCTTGTGTTCGCCGCTTATGTATCCGTGGCTCTGGCAGATGCTGAACGTGGGTGTCAAAGTGAAGTAGGGCAGATGCGAGTTCCAAGCCACTCGGCGTATGAGGTCAGCAGCAGCCTTCCATGAGTGAACTCGTTCGCCTAAGAAAATGTGGAAAACTGTCCCGCCAGTGTACATGGTCTGAACTTTCTCTTGATGTTCCAGAGCCTCAAACAAGTCGCCCTCATAATCCACGGGCAGCTGCGAACTGTTCGTGTAGAAAGGTTCAGCGCCATTCGTTACGTGCTTCGCGTTAGCCGCAATAATGTCCCGATATCGCTTCTTGTCGATGCGTGCAAGCCTGTAAGATGTGCCCTCGGCAGGCGTGGCTTCAAGGTTGTAAATGTTTTCAGTTTGCATCTGAAAGTCGGAAAGCTTTTTGCGCATAAAGTTCAAAGTCTTAACCGCGAAATCTGTGCCTTCAGGCGTAGCGATGCTACAGCCAAGTAGATTCAGCATAGCCTCGTTCATGCCCACTAAGCCTATTGTAGCGAAGTGGTTCTTCCAGTATTTGCCATACTTCTCCTTGACGTTCCGCAGGTATCTGCAAGAATAGGGATACAGACCGTGCTCTGTAAAGCTTTCCAAAGCTTTTCGCTTGATTTCCAAGCTGTCCTTCGCAATCTCCATCAGCTTCTCCAAACGCTCAAAAAACTCAGCTTCATCCTTCGAAAGATAACCAATCCTCGGAAGGTTAAGCGTCACCACGCCTATCGAACCAGTGAGCGGATTTGCTCCGAAGAAGCCGCCTCCGCGTTTGGCAAGCTCTCTGTTATCAATTCTCAACCGGCAACACATGCTTCTGACGTCTTCGGGTTTCATGTCGCTGTTGATGAAGTTGCTGAAATAGGGTACACCGTATTTGGCTGTCATCTCGAAAATCTTTCGGGCGTTCTCTGATTCCCAGTCAAAATCCTTCGTCACATTATACGTGGGAATTGGGAAAGTGAAAACTCTGCCTTTCGAGTCGCCTCTGTTCATGACGTCAGCGTAAGCTGCGTCAAACATGTTGAGCTCTTCTTGCATGTCACCGAAAGAGTCTCCGACTGACTGTCCACCAATTACGGTTGGTTCATCCTTCATGAAGTCAGGCACAGTCAAGTCCAAAGTCAAGTTCGTGAAGGGCGTCTGGAAGCCTACCCGTGTGGGAACGTTCATGTTGAAGAAGAACTCCTGAAGCGCCTGTTCCACGTCTTTCTGTCCCAAGTGGTCATGTCTGATGAAGGGAGCCAGATACGTGTCGAAATTGCTGAAAGCTTGAGCTCCCGCAGCCTCGCCCTGCAGCGTGTAGAAGAAATTCACTACATGCCCAAGCGCTGTTCTAAAGTGTTTGGCAGGTTTGCTTTCAATCTTCCCAGAGACACCGCCAAACCCTGAAATAAGCAGGTCCCTCACATCCCAACCCACGCAATACGGTCCCAAAACGCCCAAGTCGTGAATGTGCATATCGCCTGCAAAGTGCGCGTCAGCAATGTGAGGTGGATAAATCCTTGTAATCCAGTACTTCGCAATCACCGTCGAAGACAGATAATTATTCAATCCTTGAAGCGAGTAGCTCATGTTCGAGTTTTCCTTAACCCTCCAATCCTCCATGTCCAGATACTGATCAACCATGTCCGCTGAGCTTAACAGCGCGGCTAACTCACGCATGTCTTGATGCTGCTTTCGGTAAACAATGTACGCCTTGGCGGTTCGCGCGCGCCCGTTTTCAATAAGCATTTTTTCAACAATGTCCTGAATCTCCTCGACTGTCGGACATCCATCCTCACCGAAACGCCTCTGAAGTTCGCCTACGACTTGGTCGCTCAGCCAACGGGCTTGCTGAAAATCTGTTCCGCCAACCGCTTTTGCGGCTTTCCAAACCGCGTTCGTTATACGTTCCTGATCAAACGATTCTAATCTGCCATCACGTTTTCTTACAAACTTCATGCTTTGACCTCATTCAACAATTTCTTAAAATCCTCAGGTTCCTCAAACTGTTTGTAGACCGAGGCGAACCTGATGTAAGCCACCCGGTCAAGCCTCTTCAAATACTTCATAACGAGATCTCCGATATCTCTGGAACTGACCTCCTCTCTGCCGAGAAGCATCAAATCCTGCCTAACCTGTTCAGCCAACTCATGAATCTGATCCATCGTAACAGGCCTTTTCTCGCAGGCCTTCTGGAGCCCTCGAACTATCTTGTTCAGATCAAACCGTTCGGACCTGCCGTCCTTCTTCTTCACCATGATCTCCACGGTTTCAACATACTCGTAACTTGTGAGGCGTTTTCCGCATTCTGCGCATTCCTTTCGTCGTCTAACAGTGTTGTCCGGCGAATCCCTCGTTTCGAGGGTTTTGAGGTTATCAGCCCCACAGTATGGACATTTCATAACAACGCTTCACAATCCCATAGTGCTTGCTATTGAAAGCGGACGCTGTATCTAGTGTTTTCTTATTTAAGGCCTTTTCACAACAATGTTGAAATACCACAGAAAACCTGTGAGAGAAACATGAGCAGCATAGACATAATCAGCGTAAACGCAACATCACAAAATGAGGTTTTCTGGAAGAAAGCGCTTCAATTCATAGACATAGAGAACATGTTTAAAATTTTCGCGACGACCAGCAAGCAGACGCTCCAGCTTGCGCTACTCCAGCATTAGCTTGTAAACCTAGTGCCGAGTCTCTATGCGAAGCAATACAAAAGCAAGACAACAGAGTAACAAGACAGCAGCGAGTGACAGAAAAACTCCAGCGTACCCAAAGGCAGACGCAAGTATGAAGCCGCTTATTATTGGCCCAAGTGTCTGTCCAACGTCCATCATCATGTCCAAGAAGCCCATTGATGCTCCTGTAATCTCTGAAGGCGCAAGCTCACTTACCAAAGCAGGAGTAACGGCTGTGACAGCCGCAAAACCAAGACCGTACATTAGAGCAAGCGCAAGGAGAATCCAAAAATCAGACACAAATGGAATCAGGATTAAAGGAAGACCCGAGACTACGCATCCCAGCGCTATTGGCGTACGTCTTCCAGTTCTGTCTGATGCTCTGCCTATGTAAGGCTTAACAAATACTGGAAGAGCCACCAGACTCCCCATAACGATCCCCGTCAAAAGCCAATCGAACTGCATTGATTCCTTCAAGTAGCCTGACAGATAAAATTCCACCACGCCAAAGGCATAGTACTGAGAGGCTTGAACGAGACATGTGACTAAAACGCCAAACTCTGTAACAACCGTTTTCCAGCCGTTTAACACTTTTTTTAGAACGTTTTCTTCAGTAACTTTCAAAGTTGTCGCAACCTGGGTTTTCTCTTTTGCCAAAAAAAGAAAGCCTGTAACAAGTGCCGAGATTCCTGCTGTGGCCACAGCCAGATACAGAACATGAAAACCACTGTTGGTGATGAATAGAATGGTTCCGCCCAATATTGGTGCCGCAACCCGTCCAACGTAAGTGGCTGATGAAAAAAGAGATATGCGTTCTCCGCGTTTCGTCGGGTAAAGTTCGGCGACGAAGGCTTCAGCCACAGGGACAAAAATGGCTGTAGCAAAGCCGTGATAAAAACGGACGAAAATCAGTTGCCACCAAGCAGTCACGAAAAGATACAGAAAAGGCGCTGAAGCGAAAACAAAGCCTGCCACAAGTAGAAACCGTCTTCTCCCAAAGATGTCCGACAGGGAAGCAGCAGGTAAGCTAACCAAGATTCCAGGTATTGTTGATGCAGAGGCGATGAAACCGGTCCATTCTGTAGGTGCTCCCAGATAGGATGAGAAAGGTTTCAGAACAGGATTTTTCGACATAGTTGAGCTTAGAATGGCAAAGGCACCCATAACGCATAGTATCCAGAAAGTTTTGCTTTCCGCGTTTCTTGAGAAAGACACCAATTGGCTCAGCCTGCAGTTTTGGGAACGTCGACCTATTTCGCTAGTTTCTTTCTCAGGAATTCTCTTCGCTGTCTACGATCCATCTTCTCAAGATCAACCTTGAACTCTTCACGAAATAGCCGCAATCTGCAGAAATCATACAAAGCATCATAAACTGGCCTTGCCTTTTCGATCGCTTCGTGATCATTCTTCGCGACGATTGAAATGCCAGTCATTACAGCGTCCAAGCCTCCAGCTTCTGCAGCCAAATCACTTCTGTCAGTATCAGCGCCACGAACGATTTTTGCCAATTCCAGAACTGCAGGGTCAGCGATTTCGTATTTCTCAATTATCGCATCAAAACTGCACTTGTCGCCGTGATGCCCAAGTTCAACTCCTGGCGCGTCGTAGAGAATTGCCTTCTCTTTCTTCGCGACTTCTTCAATCTTCTCTGTCGGCACAAAGATGAATTCGGCCTTGGGATCAATAAATCGTTTTATCAACCAAGGGCATGCTGTCCTGTCGACATGGACGTATTCTCGAGTCACCCATTTCATCGTTTTCACTGTTTTTCAGAGTAACGATTGAGGATAAAAGCCTATCAGTAGGTTCATACTCCATACGCGCAAGAGGACAGCAACTTGGACAACGACGAGTTCATGATCAAGCACTTAGAAACAGAAAAAGACATAGAGCAACATCTCAAACTGATGAGAGCGGTCTTCGGAGAAAAAAGCCGTGTCGATCTGCTAGTTAAAAAGTGGGTTGATCACCATCCGACTATGACGTTGGAAGACTTCTTTGCTGTAAAACATAAAGGCAGGATTGTTGCAGGTGCCAATTTGATTCCTTTAGAATGGTGTCTAAGCGGGATACCGCTCAAAGTGGCAGAGCTTGGATGTGTCGCTACTCTTCCAGAATACCGTCGCAGAGGGCTTCAGCGAAGATTAATGGAAGAGTACCATAAACGTGTTCTAAAGAAAGGATATGATCTGTCCGCAATAGAGGGAATCCCTTTTTACTATCGCCAATTCGGATACGAATACGCGCTACCGCTTGACGAAGAAACCAGACTCGCCATCAGCAAGATCCCAGATTACAAGATTGATCATGTGATTCGCCCACTCAGGAACAAAAACATACCCGACGCTATGCGCCTTCTGGCAACAAGCCAGCAGAAATACTACGTGCATACTGTCCGAAGCAAAGACATCTGGAAAATGTTTCAAAGAACGAGAATGGTCGCCGAATACGAGTTCGAAGGCTACGTCGTTGAAGAGAAAGAAAAACCAATCGCATACTTCAGAACAAGCGTCAACTCAGAAAATAGGGAGCTCTTTTTGAGAGAAATTACAGACGTAGATCAGTATACAGCGCAGTCCATCCTGAAATTCCTCAAAGACATGGGCAAACACCGTGAACTTGAAACACTTGCTGCAACCATAAGCTACCATGAACCTTTCACTGAACACATGATCGCTGTAGGCGGAGAAAGTGCCCCTCCTTATGCATGGCAGATTCGTGTCACAGACTATACGAGCCTTTTCCAGAAACTGAAACCACTGCTCGAGAAACGTCTTGCCATGTCAACGTATCGTCACCTGACTGAGAAACTAAACTTCAATTTCTACCGCTACACCGTGCAAGTCACGCTTGAGAACGGAACAATCAAAAACATTGAATGCCTCAAAAACTGCGAAGACAGAACAATAAGATTTAATCCCTTCGTTTTCACGCAGTTGCTACTAGGATATCGAAGCAGAGAAGAACTGCAGAAGAATTATCCAGACTTCATCGTCCGACCAAGCCACAGACACCTGATAGACATTCTCTTTCCAAAACTGCCGTCATACATACACACAGCGTACTGACAGAAAAAGACTAAACATTTATTATAACTATCAACGACTGCACTGAAGAAAGCAAATGCCTATCGCAATCCGCGAATTTACCCGCAAAGATCTGTCGATCGTCGTCAAACTGATCGATGAAGACGGAAAAGGATCGTACGAGTTTTACCCCTACACTGAAGATAGGTTCGGATCATGGATTCAAGGAGGCAAACTTAGAATCCTCATAGCTGAAGAAGATGGTCACATCTGTGGTTCAGCGGCATATGATGACGGCTATTGGGGTGAAGAAATTCAATGGCTCATCGCCCCAGAACAGCGAAACCGCAAACTGGTTGAAGCAACGTTGCTTAAAGAGGCTGAAAAATTCGTAAAAAGAGGCACAGTTTTTTCAGCTGTTGATGCAGGCTCACCAAAGATAGCTAATTGGATGCGTTATGGCTACAGGCTCGAAGGCGGATTATACCATATGACTGCAGTTCTCAACTCCATCAAACCTCTTCCACTGATTCCAAATGGCGTAATTCTGCGCAGTTTAAAGCATAGTGAAGAGAAAGAGCTTGTCGAATCAGTGAACGTTGGGTTTGGTACAGAACGTCTCAAGATAGGTGATGTAGATAAATGGAAGAACGAAAGCCCACCCTTTTCAGAGGATTGGGTGCAGGTTGCCGAAGCCAACGGCAAAATTGTATCAGCCGTTGTTGCCAAGCCAGACGCGTGGTTTAACAAGTCTTTCAATGCGAGAAGAGGCTATCTTGGTCCTGCATCAACCATCCCAGAATACCGAGGCAAGAATTTGGCTTCGGCCCTGACAGTTCTCGCAATGAATTTTCTGTTTGAAAAAGGAATGAATTCTGTTGCCTTATACACGTCAGAGCAAAACGTCGCTTCGATTGGCCTTCTCCAGAAAATCGGCTTTAAAACAGGTCACCACTGGAAATTTATGCGAAAAAATATTGATAAGCAAACATGCCAAGAGGCTTGCTTGCGCTCATGCTTTTGAAATTAGACACACAGGGATGAAATATAAAACCATCCAAAAGATATAGAATGAATTGAAAATGGTTTTGAGATTCAAAAATGTTGAGGGAGTTAAGCGTTTTCGTGGCGCGCGATTTCTTTTACTGGCTCCAGCTCGTGCACTCTAGTTTCGATGAACTCAGCGACCTTTTCTTGGCTGTATCTCTTTTCCTCTTCTTGTTTCTGCAGCTGTTCCTTGATCGTTCTTAGGACTTTTTCAACATCAAAAGGTTTCATGATATACGCATCCGCCCGTCTGTTCACAGCATCGATAGCGTTCTGCAACGTTGGATATCCGGTTATGATTATTTTCCGAATTCTCGGAACGGTGTCTCTTATTCGCAATAGGAGATCAGTTCCATCCATGTC
>JBGPAV010000034.1:0-8790 GCA_041480925.1 Bathyarchaeia archaeon
AAAACTTTGAGGTGCTTTCCCTGTTCAAAAGCCGCTCGGATTACGCCTAAAGCTGTTCCATATTCCACTGTAGCCAAGGCGCCCGCGTTACAGTGTGTTAAAATGACGTCTCCATCAGCGATGAGTTCAGCGCCCTTCTTGCCCAACAGACGGTTTACTTGGGCATCTTCATCAGCAATCTTTTGCGCCTCATCAACCACAAAATCCTTCAAACTCTTTACGTCTCCTTCGAATCGTTTTGCCTTCTCAAGAATGCGGTCAACCGCCCAGAAAAGGTTGACAGCGGTTGGACGTGTTCTCTCTATCGTTCTTGCGGCCTCTTCGACATCTCGGATCAGTTGACTCCTGTTTTCAGCCTTTGAATAGTGTGCAGCCAGCGCAACAGCGTAACCTGCAGCGGCCCCCAGCAGTGGAGCCCCCCTTATTTTCATAGTGTTAATGGCTTCTGCTACGTCCTCACAGCTTCGCATTTCGATTACTATGTTTTCATTTGGAAGCCTACTTTGATCAATTGTCAAAGCGGTCAGCTCGGGACTTCGCCTCAGGACAATTGTTTTTTTGCCGAGTTCAGCTAAACTCAACCTTTTCACCAGGTTAATTCTTTAACAATGTGATTATTCTGATTTCTGTCCCTTAAAATACTTCAGGGTAAAAAGCAAACTGACGAACCTTTTGAAAAGATTTTGTCTTGGATTTTGAACTGGATTTGCCTACAGCAAGCTTTTTCTTGCTTCTCATAAAGACTGCGGCAAACACCACGACTGTCGCCACAAGTATCATGATCAGTGAAGGCCACAGATCAAATAGAGATAGACCTTGGCCCCAGAGGTTTGTGCTTGTCAACTTTATGTTCACAGTTTTGCCGTTTTGCAGTGAGATGTATTCGGTCAGGACGCCTGTCTCTTTGTCCCAGTAATAGATATCGTTCAGGTCGCTGCTGAGAGACACGTAGACCATTGTTCTGTTAGCACCAGCATAAGTGCCTGTGGTTTCGCCGTTGATTTTTGCTTCATACCCGATGTACACGCTGTCTCCCGCTGACGAGTTGGCAGATATGACGTATCCTTGCCATAAACCTTCACCATCGGTTGAAGACATATTGAAATAATCCTCTTCGGAAAGATCGGTTCCGTTTGGCAAATGCGTCGTCATGCGTATGTACGCAACAGTTCCTTCCAATGATAAAAATTCCATTCTGAACCATTTTGAAGCGAGATCGTCAGATGGGGTCACTATGACATCAAATTTCATCCAGTCCCCGCTCTTGACGCCGACTTTGAAGTCTAAATCAGCAAAGACGCTTGTCACTGAAAAAATGAAAACTAGCATGAAGGATGATATTACTTTAGCAACAATTTTCATTGTTTTAATCGATCCATGTTGAATTATTCCTCTTCTTATAACCATTAGAATCGAAATAAGCTTTTAGAAATTCAACTCATGTTATTGCAGGTTTTTCATAGTTATCAAATCAATTTGTTTTCTCGCTTTCACATGATCTATGCGCGTATGGAAAACCGTGAAAGACAGAGATCCAAGTTCTCTTGGAAAAATCTGACAAAGGCATAAGATTCTAGTCACAGAATTTCAGAGAAAAGCGATGGAAAAAGTTTGGGCTTGAACCGCCATTAAGCGTTACACTCTTGCATATCTTGAAACAACTGTGTCTAGGCAAGACCGTGTTTATGGAAGAAAGCAAAGAAATGCCTTTAGCCTGCTCAGTAGTGAGTGTCTCCCTCTAGGGGCGCTTTAACGTAGGTTATGACTTCTATTGGGCATTCATTTGAGGGTTTTAGCTTTCTCTTCCAGCCGTCTCCGACGGCAACAAGCGAGAAGACACCGGATATTTCGGCTTTCGCTTTGCGAACCAAGTTGACTAGAGCTGCCTGCGTATCACCTGTCTTGATCATGTCATCCACTATCAGCACGCTGTCCCGCTTCTTGATCGACTCTTTCGGAATGTAAAGAGTCATAGTCACTCCGGAATCCCTGCCCAACACGTACGTTTCTTCAAGGAACATCTTTACTCCGACTTCCTTGTTTCGTTTCGCAACTACAAGGTTTACGCCCAAGGAATTGGCAACCATCGTTCCCAGCGGGATTCCGTCAACGGCTGCGGTCAATACTTTTGTAACACGTTTTCCTGCAAAATTGGCAAGCGCATGATTTGCTGCTTGCTGGAGAATGTTGAAGTCGCCTATGATTTCTGTGTTGTCAAAATAGCCGTCTTGGTCGAACTTTATTCGGCTGCGTAGCTCTGGTTCGAGGCCGACCAGTTTTGTTAGTACTCGCCAGAGCTGTTTCGCTCTTGCTGTGTTGGGAAGAACGTGTCCTTTTGCGTATCTGCTCAGAACTGTGACAGGTAAGCCTGTTTTGGAAGCTAGTTCGCGGTAGGTTATGTTTCTCTTGTATTTTGCTGTTCTGAGAAGCTCTATGGTCATTAACCTGAGTTTGAGGTCTTCTGCGTGTGTGCTCATAATCATCCCTTATACATCGATAAATCAAATACTGAGGTATTATCCATCTATTATTGACTTGCCAATTTAAAATTTCCGTTCATAATCTGAACCGGCTCTTAAACCAATGTCAACGTTGAAGGTTTTCTGAACAATGCTGCGAGAATCAATTGCGTGATTTATTCGCTCAGATTAGATATGTGTGTCAAGCGAACACCGACGCTTCGTCAGCAGAGCAATATCTCAGAACCTGCTCATTCGCATACTGCAACCGAGCAAGTGATGCATCTGATAGACCTAGAAATAACCCAAGGCTAGATTTTGACATGAGAAAAGTGGCAACATCGCCAATTCTCTCTTTCTTCGGATATCTAAATGAACAAAGACTGCTGTTTCATTGACAGCTTCAATACAGAAGGCATAAGGTGGTTAAAGAAAAGAGCTATAGCATGCACCATAATATTCTGAAGTGTGCTGAGCCAGTTATGAAAAAGGGCACGATATTCAACATTGAAAAATACGCAATTCATGATGGACCTGGAATCCGGACTACAATATTTCTTAAGGGATGCCCTTTGCGTTGTTGGTGGTGTCATAATCCTGAGGGTCAGAACTCAAGGCATGAGTTGGTCTTCAGAGAGAGCAGATGTGTCGGATGCGGCGAATGCGTAAAGAATTGTTCAAAAAAGGCTCTTTCGCTTACTTCTAGACATGTGACTTTGGACAGGGAGAGTTGTGATAGATGTGACACATGCACCCAAGTGTGCCCCTCTGAGGCTCTGTCGATTGTTGGAAAAGAAATGGGTGTTGAAGAGACAATCAAGGAAATAGAGAAAGACATGGTTTTTTATGACGAATCAGGTGGAGGCGTGACGTTTTCTGGGGGAGAGCCGCTTCTACAACCTGACTTTCTGAACGCGATACTTCATGAATGCAATGAAAGAGACATTCACACTACCTTGGACACTAGTGGTTACGCATCGCGAGAAGTTGTCGATAGAATTTGCAACAAGGTGGATCTCTTTCTTTATGACATAAAAACTATGGACGATACAAGCCACAAAAAATATACTGGCGTATCAAACAAGCTGATTTTACAGAACCTTGAGAAACTGGCAAAAAATGGAAGTAATCTGGCGATTTCTTTGCCGATCCTTCCCTGCATAAATGATGACGAAACAAATATTCTTAGAACGGGTGAGTTCATATCTTCTCTGCGTAGCGTGAAATATGTGAGTCTTCTTGCTTATCACAAGACTGGAGTTGACAAGTACAAGAATCTGGGCAGATCGTACAAGCTGGAGGAGACTCAGTCTCCGCGAAGTGAAGAAATGGGAACTATCAAGAAAAAGCTAGAAACTTTTGGATTGAAGGTGAAAATAGGAGGAAGATGACATGCGTGAAAGAATCAGAAAACTGAGAAAGCAAAGCGTTGAATGTAAGCCTCGGATAAGTCCTGAACGAGCGAAACTCGTCACAGAGTTCTATGCAAGCAACGACGTGAACCATCTTTCTACACCTGTTGCAAGGACACTTGCGTTCAAGTATTTGCTTGAGAACAAGAGAATATGCATCAATGACGGAGAGTTGATTGTTGGCGAAAGAGGCCCTGCTCCAAAGGCGACTCCGACATATCCGGAAATATGCTGCCACAGCCTTGAAGATCTGGAAATTCTTGATACGAGAAAAAAGATGCCTTATGCGGTGGATGATTCGACTAAGAGAGTCTACAAGGAAAAGATAATTCCTTTCTGGCGAGGCAGGTCAATAAGGAACATCATATTTAGCAGAATGTCTGATGAGTGGAAAGCTGCTTTTGAAGCTGGGGTGTTTACGGAATTTCTTGAGCAAAGAGCTCCAGGGCATACAGTTTTGGGTGACAAGATCTACAAGAAGGGTTTATTGGATCTTAAAGAAGAAATCAGGATAGCTGCGAAATATCTTAGCTTTTCAAATGATCCATTGGCATGCAAGAAGATGGAAGAACTCAAGGCAATGGAGATCACTGCAGACGCTCTGATAGTCTATGCAAAGCGGCATTCAAGGGCAATCAGAGAGTTGGCGAAAAGAGAAAAAAATCCAAAGAGAAGAAAAGAGCTAGCAAGAATGGCCAGAATTTGCGCCTATGTTCCAGCTCATGCTCCGCGCGATTTTTGGGAAGCCTTACAGTATTATTGGTTTGTTCATGTCGGAGTCATATCGGAACTAAATCCTTGGGATGCGTTTAACCCGGGCAGATTAGATCAGCATCTGCATCGTTTCTATGAAAACGGGCTCAAAGAGGGTACTTTAACAGAGGAACAGTCCAAGGAGCTTCTACAAGCTTTTTGGATCAAGTTCAATAATCAGCCAGCACCACCAAAAGTGGGAGTAACAGCTGAAGAAAGCAGTACGTACACTGATTTTGCGCTGATAAACACAGGCGGAGTTAAAACTGACGGTTCAGACGCAGTGAATGAAATGTCATATCTCATACTTGACGTTGTGGAGGAAATGAGGCTCACTCAGCCGAGCTCTATGGTGCAAATCAGCAAGAAAACTCCTGACAGGTTTTTGAAAAAAGCGTTAAA
Organism: Bathyarchaeia archaeon; assembly: GCA_041480925.1. Classification (GTDB taxonomy): domain Archaea; phylum Thermoproteota; class Bathyarchaeia; order Bathyarchaeales; family Bathycorpusculaceae; genus JBGPAV01. The sequence continues at coordinate 5,027 of JBGPAV010000034.1, forward strand.
AATCGTTAGAACAGGTTTTGGACAGCCGTCGATGTTCAACACTGATGTCATAATTCAAGAGCTGTTACGACAAGGAAAGTCTATTCAAGACGCAAGAAATGGAGGGGCAAGCGGTTGTGTGGAGACAGGAGCCTTCGGCAAGGAATGCTATATTCTCACAGGATATTTCAATCTGGTCAAGATTCTGGAAATCACCTTAAGCAATGGTTTGGATCCGCGAATAGGCAGGAAAATTGGATTAGAGACTGGTGATCCGGCTAAGTTCAGATCGTTTGATGAGCTTTTTGAGGCGTTCAAGAAGCAATTGCTCCACTTTGTCAACATAAAAATCAAAGGCAACAATATAATAGAAAAACTCTATTCAGAACATCTGCCAGTACCGTTTTTGTCACTTTTCATAGATGATTGCATAGCAAAAGGCAAAGACTACAACGACGGCGGCGCAAGATATAACACAAACTACATTCAGGGCGTGGGTCTTGGAACAATAACAGATTCACTTGCTGCCATAAAATTCAATGTTTTCGACAAAGAATATGTAACAATGGAAAAACTGCTCAAAGCTTTGAATACAGACTTTCAAGGGTATGAAGCTTTACGTCAAAGGCTTGTTAACAGGACGCCGAAATATGGAAACGACGATGACTACGCTGACGATGTCATGAGAGAGGTCTTCGAAGCCTATTATGAGGCAATAGACGGCAGACCAAACATGAAAGGTGGATGTTACAGAATCAATCTTCTACCAACAACTGTTCACATATATTTTGGAAAAGTCGTGGGAGCCACTCCAGACGGCAGGAAGGCGGGTGAGCCTCTTTCTGAAGGCGTGTCACCAGTTCAAGGAGCTGACAGAAAAGGCCCCACTGCTGTGATAAAATCTGTGGCTAAGATAGATCATGCTAGAACTGGCGGAACTCTGCTCAACCAGAAGTTTACTCCTCAGCTCTTAGCTGATGAAGAGGGACTGGATAAGCTGGCACATCTCATTCGTACTTATTTCAAACTTGATGGTCATCACATCCAGTTTAATGTGGTAAGCTCTGACATGCTACGTGACGCGCAGAAGCATCCGGAGAAATATAGGGATCTCATAGTTCGAGTTGCAGGGTACAGCGACTACTTTGTCGACTTGAATGTGGATCTGCAGAACGAAATAATCAAGAGAACAGAACACACAACATTCTGATTCAGACACATCCAGCATGATCCCAACATCAAAGAATGAACAAAGGCTCAACTGCAGAATAAGAAGAAATCCACGCTACAGATGGAGGGTCCGCTGGGATAAGACCCCAAACAGGGTCAAGTCCCACGTATATTATATCAAAAGATGTATCAAGAGGTGCATGAATGGTTCAATAATGATTTCTGCGCAAGCTCGCCGGCTCTGAAAAAGGGATAAGTGAGAAAGAGTGACTACGCGCGTTCTGTTAGACTGGCTCTTGTTGATCGGTTCTTGTGCTATCCGGATGAATTGAATGCAACATTTTGCCTATCTATCGTGTTGAATGATGATTGTGTGAGGTACTTCTGTTCTCCATGAAACAAAGTTCCACAAATCTTATAAAGTGACTGCGAAGATAACCATTCAGTGAGGGGAGAGTAAACTCTTATGGCAGTTCGATTGGCTTCTGCAAAGAGCACTCCAGAAACCGATGAACGGGATTCTCCCATAGGATTTGCACCCTTCAAGGCGCTCAAAAAAGAAGCGCAATGAAACAAATATCCAAAAAGAAGAGGAAGGAGACATGACAATGAGAAAGATATGTTTTGGCATTGCAGCATTAACATTAACGTTTCTGTTAATGGGTTTACTTATACATGAAGCAGCTGCAGAGCTGACGTGGTTCCCAAACAGATACGATTCGGATGGAGATGGAAAAGACGATTTCACAGTATGGGAAGAGCGGGAAGGTTCGACACCTACTGGTAGATATACCTTAGACCGTGACGCAGATGACACACGCAATAAAGACGCCAGTCATTCTGGCGTAACGGGCTGGAGTCATTATACTGAGACAGACGCCGAGGGTAAACAGTGGAGAATAGTCGAATTCAGAACAGGTACGACGGTAGTTGCAAAACATAAGCTTAGAGATAAGAATCAAAACGGAGACTGTAGGGATACGAACGAAGCCTATTACTGGAACATTGACAAAAAGGAGTGGGTTACAATGAGTGTTGTTGGTGGCGTCGTTGTTCCTGTTGATAAGTTTGGTTTGTTGGCTCCCTACATCGGTTTAGCCTCAACAATCGCAATCGCAGCAGTTGCATCAGTCGTCTATGTCAAGCGCGTTAGGCGTAGAAAAGAGAAGCAATGAGCGCCATCCAACTTCACTTCGACGGCCAATCTCCCTTTTTTTCTATCTAGAAGATGGAGAGTTGCAATGCGTGAAGGCAAAAAAGGAGTCTCTCGGAATCAAGCAGAAGATGCGAGAGGAAAAGAAGAGAGAACGGCGCATAAGCCTAGCTGTCATCTCGGCAGTTCTGGTCATTGTAATGGCAGCTTCGGGTTTTCTCGTCCACTTGATGTTAAGTCCTTCATCAAGTCAAGAAATGGACACGGCAGAAGCCAAAGCTGCCATCGTAGACCAGTTGAGTCTAACGTTTCCAAACAAGACATTCATAGAAAACGCCACAAACATCCTTGAACAGGCAGGCTACACGGTAGATTATTTTCCGGGCGAAAAAGTGACAGTGGATTTTTTCGGTAGTCTTCCGACCCACCGTTACAAACTAATAATCCTGAGAGTGCATTCTTCAGCGACGAATCTTGGCACGGGTGCAAAAGATTCTGTAGTTCTCTTCACCTCTGAAAGCTACGACACAACAAAACACATCAACGAACAACTCACTGACCGACTTAAGATAGTGACGTACACACCTAATGAAGGTGCGAAAGGACCGCTATACTTTGGGATATGCCCCGCATTCATAGCTGGAAATGTTGAAGGCCATTTCCGGGACGCCGTAATCATTATGATGGGATGTGAGGGACTTGTTAGCCCATCATTGGCCAAAGCCTTTCAAGACAAGAATGCACAGGTATGCATAGGCTGGAATGGGTCGGTGTCGGCAAGCCACACTGATCAGGCCACCCTGTGTGTCCTAGACAGCCTTTTTGCAAAGAATCAAACCATAGGACGAGCCCTTCAGAAAGCATCTAAAGAACTAGGGGCAGACCCTACATATGATAGCCAAATGACATATTATCCGTATGCAGCAGGAGATCAAACAATAGAAAAACCAAGATGACTTCGGAAGTAGGAACGGCAAGTTTTCCACGCGCTAAAGGATCAAGTCCGACGCCTTGGAAGAGAAGAAACAGGGGTTCTATGTATCTATCGATTGACTAGCACGCCAGCCTTCAGCCTGTTTCTCCAAAGTGCAATGCTACAACCACGATGTCAAAAATGTCTACTATTCCGTCGTTGTTTATGTCGGCGACTGGATTCCAGTTCGAATCACCCGGTATAGAGTTGAAAGCTAAGGCTACAGTTGTGATGTCAAAAATGTCCACGATACTGTCTGCATTGACGTCGCCCTGCATAGCTATGGTTACTATTTCGCCGGTGTATGTGTTGTCTGCCGTTTCTGTTTCGCTTACAACTGGTTCCGCATAAGCCCACAATGTGTAGTTGCCCTTCGCAAGACCGTGGGTGTCCCAGGTGAAAGTCAAGACTGCAGTTTCGTCGGGGTTCAGCGTGATTGTCTGCAACCCTATTTGGTATGTGCTCGACAGATTTGACGCGTACATGTAA